>NZ_JAOTID010000017.1 GCF_026163695.1 Shumkonia mesophila
AGCCTCTCACAGCCAGACCCAAGACCGCCGCCCGCGTATCCCTTCAATATCCAACTATGTCAAAGAACGAAACGGCGAGGGCCGGTTTTTGAACCCGATGTCGGGCCCGGCGTCTCGCGCGGTGGGCGGTTTATACGGAGTTGCCCCCACGCTGTCAAACCTTTCTTGCACTTTTTTTACAGGGCCCGGAGAGGCCGGGAAATCCGGCCGCGCCGCCCCCGGAGAGGGCCGCTTCGGAGGCCGGCCGGGCGGCCTTGAGACGGCCTTGCCGGCGAATCCGCGCAGGCCGTCGATCAGGCCTTTCCTCGGGGCCGCTTCGCGCTAACATAGAAGCTTCGCGTCCCTGGGGGCGCGCAGGTGAAAGGCGGCCTCGGCATCATGAGCAAAAGCGCCCTTTCCTCCCCTCTCCGCCGGCCGTCCGATGCCGGCGCCCTGCCGGCGGCGATCCGGCCGGCCATTCTTTCCGACCTTCCCGACCTCGTGCGCATCGAGTACGCCGCCTTCGCCAGCGACCGCTTCTCGCGGCGCACACTGCATTATCTATTGACGCGCGCGCGGGCCATCTTCCTGGTGGCCGAGCAGGCCGGCAAGGCGGTGGGAAACGTCGTCGTCCTTCTGCACGGCCGCACCTCGCTGGCCCGAGTCTATTCCATGGCGGTCGATCCCGCCCGCCAGGGCGCTGGCGTCGGGCTGGCCCTGCTCCGCGAGGCCGAGTCCCGCGCGCTGGCCGATGGGCGGGCCGTCATGCGCCTCGAAGTGCGCACCGACAACGCCCGGGCGATCGGCCTCTACCGGCGGGAAGGCTACCGCGAGATCGGCCGCATCCTTCGCTACTACGAGGACGGCTGCGACGCGCTGCGCATGGAAAAGACCCTGGCCGGCGGCGACCAGCCGGGCCTGAGCCGCGTCCCCTACTATGCCCAGACCCTGGAATTCACCTGCGGATCGGCGGCCCTGATGATGGCGATGAAGGCGCTCAATCCCACCTTCCCGCTCAGCCGCAACCTCGAGCTTCGGCTGTGGCGCGAATCGACCACCGTCTTCATGGCCGCCGGCCACGGCGGCTGCGGCCCGGTCGGGCTGGGCCTGGCCGCCATGCGGCGCGGCTTCGACGTCGAGGTCCACCTGAGCCGCTCGGGGCCGCTGTTCATCGATTCGGTACGCAGCGCCGAGAAGCGCGACGTCATCCGCTTGGTCTACGAGGACTTCCGGCGCGAGGCCGCCGAGGTCGGGCTTAAGATGATCAACCAGCCGCCGACCCGCCGCCGCCTGCTGCGGTTCCTCGACGCCGGGGCCGTCCCGGTGGTGCTGATCAGTTCCTATCGCCTGTACGGCGAAAAGGTGCCCCACTGGGTGGTGCTGACCGGCCACGACGAACATTTCGTCTACCTGCACGATCCCTACGTCGATTTCGGGGAGCACGGCACCGAGACCGATGCCGTCAACGTGCCGGTGGCGCACGCCGAGTTCGACCGCATGGCCCGCTACGGCAATACCGGCCTGCGCGCCGCCGTCATCATCCGCCAGAAAAAGGAAACGGGATGACGCACCACATCGTCATCGTCGAAAGCGCCGCCGACCGCGGCTGGGCGGAGGCCACCGGCGCCGCCGTGACCGCGCGGGAGTACGTGACCGGCGCCGCCAAATACGGGGGGCGGGCCAACAAGGTGGTCAACCTGAGCGGCCAGTTCGAATACATGAAAGCCGGCTACTACTGCTCGCTTTTGGCCGAGGCCCGGGGCCAACGGGTGATCCCCACGGTGCAGACCATCCTTGAGCTGTCGCGCAAGGCCCTGTACGCCGGCGCGCTCCCCGAGATCGACGCCGCCCTGGCCAAGACGCTGGAGAAGCTGGCGCAGGAGCCGCGCGCCGCCTTCTCGCTGACCGTCATCTTCGGCCAGACCCGGGATTCGCGCTTCCGCGACTTCGCCCGTCGGGTGTTCGACCGCTTCCGCGCGCCCTTGATGACCGTGCGCGTGGTGTCCAACCCGCACTGGCACGTCGCCGAGATCGACATCGCGACGGCCGGCGAGCTGAGCCCCGAGGAATTCGACTTCTTCCTGGCCGCCATGGAGGCCTACACCCGCTCGGGCTGGCGACCGCCGCGGGCCCGCACCTCGCCGCGCTACACCCTGGCCGTGTTGCACAATCCGCACGAACACCTGCCGCCGTCCTCGCAGGCGACCTTGAAGAAGTTCACCTCGATCGGCGCCGCGCTGGGCATCGGCGTCGAGCTGATCCAGCGCAAGGACTTCCTGCGCCTGGCCGAATTCGACGCCCTCTTCATCCGCGAGACGACGACGCTCAAGGACCACACCTACCGCTTCGCCATGCGGGCCGAGGCCGAGGGCATGCCGGTCATCGACGACGTCACCTCGATCCTGCGCTGCACCAACAAGGTCTATCTTGCCGAATTGCTGCACGCCAACAACCTGCCGGCCCCCAAGACGCTGATCACCAACCGCAACAACGTGCTCGACTGCGAGACGCGCCTTGGCTACCCGGTGGTGCTCAAGATCCCCGACGGTTCGTTCTCGCGCGGCGTCCACCGGGTGGCCGACCGCGAGGAACTGCTGGCCACCTCCAAGGAGCTGTTCCGCAAGTCGGACCTCATCCTCGCCCAAGAATATATGTATACGAAGTTCGACTGGCGGGTCGGCGTGCTCAACCGCAAGCCTCTGTTCGTCTCGCAGTACTTCATGTCGCGCCGCCACTGGCAGATCGTCAACCACACCGCCGACGGCCGCCACGTCGAAGGCGATTTCAAGACCATGGCGGTCGAGGACGCCCCCAAGGAGGTGGTCGCGGCGGCGCTGCGCGCGGCCGGGCTGATCGGCGACGGCCTTTACGGCGTCGACCTCAAGCAGACCAAGGACGGGGTCTTCGTCATCGAGATCAACGACAACCCCAACCTCGATCGCGGCGTCGAGGACGTGGTGCTCAAGGACGACCTCTATCGCATCGTGCTCGGGGAATTCATCCAACGCATCGAGCACCGCTGAGGGCGGCGACGGCGGGTCGGCCTACAGGTTCAGCCGGCCTTTCTGGGCCAGCACCGCCAACGGCAGGCCGAGGGCGAAGGCCGCCGCCGGATTGAGGGCAATGCTGAGCGCCGCCATCAACAGCACGACGAAAAGCTCGGCCCGTTCGAACCGCTGCGGCTTCGCCGCCTGGGCGAGGTCGATGCCGGAAAACAAAAGGAGCGCCCCCAACGCCGCCTCGGGCACCACCCGCACCAGGGCCAGCGCCTGATCGCCGCAAAAGACGCCGATCAGCACCATGACGATGCCGATGACGGCCGGCGCCGTGGCGGTGCGCGCCCCGAAGCGGTGGTGCGCCGCCAGGCCGCCGGCGCCGTGGCACATGGGATAGCCGCCGAACGGCGCCGCCAGAAGGTTGGCGATGCCGCTGGTCAGGCAAAGCGTGGTTTCGTTGACCCGGTGCACCTCGCGGGGGAACAACTGGCGGGTCAGCGCCGCCGTCACGATCACCGCGTTGGTCAGCGTCAGGGGCAGCTGGGGTATGGTGGCGGCGACGAACCCCTGCCACACCTCGCCCCAGGTCGGGATGATCAGGGCGGGCAGATGCAGGCCGAAGGTGAGGGCGGGCAGCGGCGGCGACACCCCGGCGATCTGGCCCAGCGCGATGCCGGCGGCAAGCGCGAGAAGCGCCCCCGGCCACCGCCGGGCGCCGAGGAGCGCCAAGAGAAGAAGACAGACAAGGCCGCCCAGCCAGGGCGTCGCCATCGCCAGCTTGATGCCGAGAAGCGCCAGCGCCAGGCCGAGGCCCAGTTGCAACCCGGCCGCCACCGTGGCCGGCAGCAGGCGGGCCAGGCGGGCGATGATGCCGGTGACGCCGAGAATAAGCAGCAGCGCCCCGACGGTCAGCCCGGCCCCGGCGATCGCCGCCGGCGGCAGGTGCTGGGTGAGGACGACGGCGGAGGCCGCCTTCATCGGCTGCACCGGGATCGGCAAGCCGTAGAAGGCGCCGCTGAAAAGATAGAACAGGCCGAACGACAGGAACATGCCGGTGGGCGCCATGCCGACCACGGTGATCGCGCCGACGATGTGGGGAATGAAGGTGCCGAGGTCGCCAAAGGCGCCGGACAGTTCGCGCGTGTCGCCGCCGAAGCGCCGCCTGGCATACCGCGGCGCTTCGCCGGGGGCCTGTTCGCGGCAACGCACCGGAATGTCGGGAAAGAGATTCCACCACGGCCGTGCCTGGCCCGCTGGGTGAACCCCCCGGGGCGGGTCGGGCGGCGCCTCCCCGGCGGTCGCTTCCGTCGACATCTCAGGCCTCCCCTGATTTCGGGGACACCATACTTAATTCACAAGAGGTTTCGTCGCTGCCCAGGGCGAAGAAAGGCGAATTAAGTATGGTGTCCCCGAAATAATGACCTGTGCGATTCTAGAGTGGCGTTCCCGTCCTGTCATCGGCGGCTAGAAGCCGATGCCGTAGCGCAGGCCGACGTGATCGATTCCCTCGTTTTCGGAGGCCAGGACCTGGCCATGGGACACGTGGTCCCACAGCAGCGATACCGAGGCTTTCTCGGAGATCCTGACCCCCAGTTCCAGGCCTCCCCGGAAGAGGACGCGAGAACCGAACCCGCAATCGCTCGCCGCCGCGCAACGGTCGGCATCGTCCTGGTGCAGCATGCCGTCGTGCACCGCCAGCCCGCCGTGGGCGGCGGCGAAGAGACGGCTCGCCAGATCGGCCTCGTAGGTGAGGCCGGTGTACAAAAGACTGGTCTCGCCGTTCAGGCTGAGGGTCGCGCCGACATGGGGCCGCGGCGAGCCGATCCATTGCCACGGGTCCCATTCGGGCGCTGCGAACTGGGCCTCGAGGTTGAGGTCGAATCCGTCTTCGTGGCGGTCCGCGGCCGGGCCGCGGTCATGGATGAAAAAGCCGCCGACCAGGCGATTTTTCCCGGTGCCGTCGGCGGCGGCCATCGTTGGAGACAGGCCACCCACCAGGGCGAAAGCCAGAAAAGCGGCTAAATGGCCGGCGGCCGGGATTTTCCAGGAAGCCATCCCTCCTCTCCTCGCGGAATGGGCGATCCGCCCGAAAAGCGACGGGGCGGGGCCACAAAATGAAGGCCGGGCGCGAACGGTCAACCGAATTTTAAGGTATGTCGCATAGCTTTGATTTCAAATGAAGAATCATGAGGAAACGGCTTGACAGGAAAATGGAAGCCCGACATCTTGGGGGCAGCGGGAAAAGGGCTACAGGCGCTAGAGGTTGTATGCCCGGAAATCGGGGCCCCCAGGGGAGACGCCACCTAAAACAACGGAACTGAGAACCCGATGCTCTTGAGAGGTATCCTAGCCACCGCGGCCTTGCTGTCTTGTGCGTTGCTTTCGGCGCACCTGCTGTCCCCCCCCACCGGCACCATGGATGACGTCGATTCCGACGGTTTTTCCTCGTTCATGTTCGCCGCCGCCCCCTTTTCGCTGGGCAATCCGGCCGCCGCCGCGGCCCTCACCCTTCACCCGCCGGCCACCCCCCAGGAATCCATCACCGCCGGCGACCCGCTCCGCTACCGTCAACCGATTCGCGCCAAGAGCGGCGACACCCTGACCGGGCTGCTGGTCGAGGCGGGCGTCGATCGCAGCGACGCGGTCGCCGCCGCCGACGCGCTGCGCGAGGTCTTCGATCCCCGGCGCATCCGCCCCGGCCATGAAGTGTCGCTGATGTTCGAACGCGCTTTTGGCGACGACCGTCCGGGCGATTTCCTGGGCTTCACCATGGCCCCCGATTTCGCCCGCGAGGTCGAGGTGGCGCGCACCGAGAATGGCGGCTTTACGGCCACCGAGATCGAGAAGGCGCTGACCCGCGGCCCCGCCCGCGCCACCGGCACCATCGACAATAGCCTGTTCGTCGACGGCGAGCGGGCCGGGGTGCCGGTTCCGGTGCTGCTCGAAATCATCCGCGCCTTTTCATGGGACGTCGACTTCCAGCGCGACATCCTGCCGGGCGACACCTTCGAGGTCATGTGGCAGCGGACCTGGAACGACGCCGGCCTGGCCGTCCACGAAGGCGTCGTTCTTTACGCCAAGCTCACCCTTTCGGGCACGCCGCACGCCATCTATCGCTTCCAGACCACCAATGGCGACGTCGCCTATTTCGACCAGAAGGGCCAGGGCGCGCGCAAGGCCCTGCTGCGCACGCCCATCGACGGCGCCAAGCTGTCGTCGCGCTTCGGCAAACGCACCCACCCCATCCTGGGCTATACCAAGATGCACAAGGGCGTGGACTTCGCGGCGCCTCCCGGCACGCCCATCTACGCCGCCGGCGACGGGCGCATCGAGATGGCCGGGCGCAACGGCGCCTACGGCAACTACATCCGCATCCGCCACCACTCCGACTACTCCACGGCCTACGCCCATCTCAGCCGTTTCGCCACCATCGCGCGCTCCGGCAATCGGGTGCGCCAGGGTCAGGTCATCGGCTACGTCGGGACCACCGGCCGTTCGACCGGCCCGCATCTGCACTACGAAATCCTGCGCGCCGGCCTCCACACCAACCCGCTCAGTGTCAAAATGCCGGCTGGCGAACGACTGGCCGGCAAGCAGCTGGAGCGCTTTCTGGCGGTTCGCGCCGACGTCGACCGGACATTCGCCAAGCTGGTCGACAGCAAGGCCATCGCCACCGCCGACTAGCTGACACCGATACGCGCGCCCCGGGTGGGTTTTATCCCCCCGGGGCGCGGTTTTCGGGGCGCTCCCCTTAAACCGCCCTCCCTCTTTTTCGCAGACGGTTGACTCGTCGGCGTTCTTGTTTCCATACTGTGGTCAGACCACGACCTGTCCAGAGTAAGTTCGCGAACTGTCCGAGGCGTTCGAAAGCCCGTCGAAGGAGAATGCACCCATGGAATCCTGTGTCGCGGACGGACGAGCCATCGTCGCCCAGGCCAAGACGCAAGTCTTCGAGGACATCTTCCGGTTTTTCACCGGGCAACTGGCCAACGGCGTCATCCATCCCGGCGACCGGCTGCTGTCGGAACGCGAACTGGCGCAGGTCCTGGATGTCAGCCGGCCGAGCCTGCGCGAGGCCATGCGCGCCCTGGCCCTGCTGGGGTTGATCGACATCCGCCCCGGGCAGGGAACCTACGTGCGCAACCCCGACGCGACCGTGCTGCGCGAATTCTTCTCGGTCATGCTGGCGCTGCAGCCGAACATGTACCAAAGCGCCCTCGTCACCCGCGAGGCCATCGAGTGCCAGGCGATCCGCATCGCCTGTCGGACCGCCCGCCCGCAGGACATTCAACGCCTTCGCGACGCCCTCGACCGCATCACCGCTACGGCGTCCGATCCCGATAAGGGCGCCGATGCCGACTTCGCCTTCCACCGCACCCTTGTCGAGGCCAGCCACGACGACGTCATGCTGTTCGTCTACGACGCGCTGCAACCGCTTCTGCGCCGCGACCACGCCGTCCGTCGCCAGGCCATCAAGGATCGGCCCGAGGTGCAGAACGTCATGCCGCTGGCGCACAAGCTGGTGCTCGACGCCCTGATCGCCGGCGACGAGGACGCCGCCGACGCCGAACTGCGGCGTCACATCCAGATTCCGCAAGGCTACGAGGAGTTGGTCGAGAACGGTGGGCGCCAACCCGCGCCGGTCCGCGCCTCCGACTGACGAGGAACACCGGGGCCGGCGCTTCCGACGCCGGCCCCGGCAAACGCCGTCAAAGAAGCGGCGGAAAACGAAAATGTTTTCAAATCAAAGAGAGACAACAGGGTGAGGTGTGTCAAATGAAAACGACCTCAATTCTCCCGTTCGCCGCCGCAACGGCGGCCGGCCTTCTCATGGCCGGCGGCATCGCCAAGGCGGAAGTCACGCTCCGTTACGCCCACGTCGGCGTCGAAGGCGAGCCGCAGACCCGCTACGCCGCCGAATTCGCCAAGCTGGTCGGGGAGCGTACCGCCGGCCGCGTCAAGATCCAGGTCTTCCCGAACTCCCAGCTCGGCAATCTCTCCGAGATGGTCGACGGCACCAAGATGGGCACGATCCAGATGGCCCATCACGACTTCGCCTCGCTCGGCAAGATCCTCAACGACATGTCCGTGTTCAACGCGCCCTACATCTATCGCGACGCCGCGCACGCGGTGAAGGCGACCCAGCCGTCGACTTCGGACGTGCTTCAGGAACTCAACAAGCAGCTGATCGAGAAAGGCGGACTGCGCGTCCTCGGCAGCTGCTATCGCGGCGCGCGCCAGCTGTCGGCGAACTTCCCGGTCTATTCGCCCGCGGACGTCAAGGGCAAGAAGATCCGCGCCGTGCCCCTTAAGCTGTGGATCTCGATGATCACCGGCATGGGCGCCATCCCGACGCCGGTCGAGATCACCGAACTGCCGACCGCGCTGGCCACCGGCCTGGTGGTCGGCCAGGAGAACCCGCTCAGCAACATCTATGCCCAGAAGTTCCATGAAGTGCAGTCGCACATCATGATGACGGCGCACATGCAGTCGGTGCTGTCGGTATGGGTCAACGAAAAGGCTTGGCAGAAGATCCCGGAGGCCGACCGCAAGATCATCGAGGGCGTGGCGGTGGACATGGCGGCCACGTCCCTGGCCTGGGAACAGAAGTCGGAAGCGGAGATCAAGGAAAAGATCAAGGCCGCCGGCACCAAGTTCATCGAAGAGAAGGACGGCCTGAAGAACGACGAGTTCCGCAAGGTGGTCCTGAAGCAGGTCAACCAGGACTTCCCGGAGTGGACCGGATACATAGAGCGCCTTCAGGCCATAAAGTAGAAGCAAGGGCGGGGGAACCCATTTCCCCCGCCTGATTCTCTTGCGCAAGCGGTGCGATCATGCGTTGCCTGAGAAGCATCTACAAGATTCTGACCGTCGCCGGCCTGTTCGCGATCATTCTTGTGCCGAACTTTCAGATCGGCATGCGCGCCTTCTTCGACGCCCCCGTCAACGGCGCCGACGAGTTGGCCCGCTACCTGCTGATCGTCATCACCTTCCTTGCGCTTCCCCTGGCCGTCGTCGATGGCGGCCACATCGCCATGGAGGAGTTCCAGGCGCTGTTCCCGGCCTCGTTCCGCCGGTACCTTCGCCTCGCCATCAAGGCCGCCGCCGTGTTCGGCTACGGCTTCGTGGCGGTGGCGGCGATTGTCACCATGCTGGAAAATCTCGAGAACACGACATCGACGCTATCGATCCCGTTCTACATCTTCATCGCCCCAGTCGTGCTGGGCATGGCGTTCATGGCCCTCGAGTACCTGTTGGCGCCGAGGAAAGAAACCACGACGGGCCGCGACTAGGGGCGGGGGAAACGCGATCATGGCGATCTTGCTGATAAGCGTGTTCTGCACCCTCTTCGTGCTGGGCTTCCCGGTCGCCTTGTCGATCGTGCTGCCGTCGATCGGCTATATCCTCTACGAAGACCTGACGATCGAAATGATCGCGCAGCGCATGCTGTATGCGATGGATTCGTTTCCGCTGATCGCCGTTCCGGTGTTCATCTTTGCCGGCAACCTGATGAACTCTTCTGGCATCACCGACCGCATCTTCCGCTTCGCCGATACCCTGGTCGGACGCATTCCGGGTGGACTGGCCCAGGTCAACATCTTCGGCAGCCTGATCTTCGCCGGGATCTCGGGCGCCGCGCTGGCCGACGTCGGCGGCCTCGGCAAGGTCGAGATCAAGGCGATGCGCGAAAAGGGATTCGATCCCGCCTTTTCCGGGGCGGTGACCGCGGCCTCCGCCATTGTCGGTCCGATCTTTCCGCCCAGCATCCCTCTGATCATTTACGGCACCGTAACCAGCGTCTCGACGGTCAAGCTGCTGATCGCCGGCATCGGGCCGGCGCTGGTCTGCGTCGCCATGTTGATGACCATGACCGCAGTCATCTCGCTCAAGCGCGGCTACCCGCGGGCCCCCCGCTGGCCGACCTGGCGCGCGCTGTTGGCCGCATTCTTGCCCGCCATTCCAGCCCTTTTGGCGCCGGTGTTCCTGGTCACCGGAATGCTGAGCGGCCTGTTCACGCCCACCGAAGCCGCCGCCGTCGTTGTCGTCTACATCATCCTGGTCAGCAGCCTCGCCTACCGCGAACTGACCTGGCAGCACGTCCTGCAATGCGCACTCGACACCCTGCGCGCCTCGGCGGGGATCCTCCTGATCGTGGCGGCCGCATCGATCTTCGGCTGGATTCTTTCGGTCGAGCAGGTGCCGCAGGCGGTGGCCAAGTTCATGGTCTCGATCAGCGACAACAAGTACGTGCTGCTCCTGATCGTCAACATCGGCCTCTTGATCGCCGGCATGTTCCTCGACAGCACGACGGCGACCCTGCTGATCGTGCCGATCATCGCCGGCCCCCTCGTCGCCGTGGGCATCGACCCCGTGCACCTGGGGCTGATCACCATCTTTAACCTGATGATTGGTTTGGTAACGCCCCCGATGGGCCTTTCGCTGTTCCTGATCAGCGACATCGCGAACGTGACGATCCGGCAGGTGATCAGGGAAATGATTCCCTTCTACTTTCCGCTGGTCATCACCTTGGTTCTGATCACGCTCGTTCCCGAAATCAGCACGTGGCTCCCCAGTCTGATGGATCGCTGAGATCCACGCCCGCTCCTCAATTCGTGACTAGCATGGAGAAAAAAGACGATGAAGATTTCCATTGGTGGTGATCACTGCGGCTTCCCCTTGAAGGGACCGATCATCGAAATGCTCAAGGAATGGGGCCACGAGGTCACCGACCATGGAGCCTTCGACACCCAACCCGTCGACTTCCCCGACGTCGCCCACGCGGTGTGCGGCCAGGTCCGCCGGGGCGAAGCCGACCGCGGCATCATGGTGTGCGGCACCGGCGTCGGCGCCTCCATCGCCGCCAACAAGATCCCGGGTATCCGCGCCGCCCTCTGCCACGACGTCCATTGCGCGCACCAGTGCGTCGAGCACGACGACACCAACGTGCTGTGCGTCGGGGCCTGGATCATCGGCATCAAGACGGCGGAAGAGGTGGTCCGTCATTTCCTGGACGCCCGTTTCGATCCCGACCCCGCCTTCGTGCGCCGCGTCGCCAAGCTGGCCGAGATGGAAAAGCAGGCCGCCCGCGAGCTTCTCGGCATCAAGGACTGAGCGGCCCGGCCGAACCGTTCCATTTGAAAAGTCGGCAGGCGGGTCCTGGGGCGATCGGACCCCCTGCCGCTTTTTCCGCATCCCCCGCGCCGAAACGGGCTTCCCCGCCCACTCGCCCGCTGACAATCGGGCGCCGAGCCCCTAGATTGGCTCCATGATTCCCTTCCGCACCACCGCGCCCGGCGCCCGCATGCCCGTCGTTACGGTGGGCCTGATCCTCGCCAACGCCGCGGTCTTCCTCTATCAGATCGACCTGTCGCCGCGGGCCGAGATGCAGTTCATCTATACCTACGCCCTGGTGCCGGCGGTCTACGGCAACGCCGATCTGGCCCGCCACGCCGGCCTCGACCCCACCAACTACTGGCCGCTGCTCACCAACACCTTCATGCACGGCGGCTGGTTGCATCTCATCTTCAACATGTGGACGCTGTGGCTGTTCGGCTCGCCGGTCGAGGGACGCATGCGGCCGCTGCGGTTTCTCGTCTTCTACCTTCTGTGCGGCCTGGTCGGAAGCCTCGGCCACCTGCTCGCCAACCTCTCATCGACGGTGCCGGCGCTGGGCGCCTCGGGGGCCATCGCCGGGCTGCTCGGCGGCTATGCGCGCCTCTTCCCCGGCGCCAAGGTGACGCTGGTTTTCCCCATCGTCATCATCCCCTTCATCTTCTCGGTGCCGGCCCTCGTCTTCACCGGCGTGTGGTTCGCGCTCCAGGTGTGGCAGGGAATAGACGCCGCCTCGGGGGCCGGCGGCATCGCCTGGTGGGCCCATATCGCGGGTTTCCTGGCCGGCCTCGCGCTTGTCGCCGCCATGGGCGGCCGGCCGTGGCAAGCCTCGCCGCCGCCGCCCCGCTCGCGTCTGATCACCCCATCCGGCGTCCGCCTGCGCCGCGGGCCATGGAGCCGCCGGGGGCCGTGGGGATGAGCGAACTCCTGGGCGGCCTCGCCGCCGATCCGGCCGGCGCCGCCTATGCCGTCGCCGCCGTCCTCGTGGCCGGCCTGGTGCGCGGCTTCACCGGCTTCGGCATGTCGGCGGTCATCGTGCTCGCGCTTTCCATGACGCTGCCGCCGGCCGAGGTGGTGCCCATGGCCCTGCTCATGGAGATCGCCGCCAGCGCCCGCATGCTGCCGGGGGCCTGGAAGGACGTCGACTGGACCTATGCCCGTGGCCTGCTGGTCGGCAGCGCGGCGGGAATCCCGGCCGGCGTGGCGCTGCTGGTCTACGTGCCGGCCGGGCCGATGCGCATCGCGCTCTCGATCTTCGTGCTGATCACCACTGCGCTGCTGTTCGGCGGTTTCCGTTTCCGGGGCCGGCCCGACACCCGCTGGGGCTATGGGTTCGGCCTGCTGGCCGGGGTGGCCAACGGGGCGGCGTCCTTCGGCGGCCAGTTGACCGCGCTTTTCCTGCTCTCCACGCCGATCGCCGCGGCGGCGGCCCGGGCCACGCTGATCTTCCTGGCCATCGTGACGTCGGTCTACGGCACCGCCATGGCCCACCTGGGGGGCCTGCTCGGAGTCCAGGAGCTGGTCCGCGCCGGCCTGCTCGTCATCCCGATGGCGTTGGGCATCGCCGCCGGCGAGCGCCACTTCCTGAAGGCGGCGCCGGAAACCTACCGGCGGACCGCGCTGGGCCTGCTGGTGGCGCTCGCCGCTTCCGGCCTCATCCGCGCCGCCCTGGGCTGAAAGGCCCGACGCCGAAACACACCCCGACCCGCTCCCGCGGCGGCCCCGCCGCGCGCACCCCGCGGACTGCCGACTGACATAAGACATCTGCTGACCTATGTCTTGACATCTGATGACCGATGGCTTCACACTTGCCGTCCTGGGAAGGTGCCGGGCGTTTGGCGACGGCTCGCAAACTGCGGCCTCCCCCGCCCGAAAGCCATCACGTCGACATGCGATTTCGGTAACAAAAGGAGACGTCTATGTTCAAAAAACTGATCGCCACGGTCGCGCTCGTTGGGTTCGCCGTCGGCGCGGCGGGCACGGCGTCCGCCGAGAAAGCCTACAAGCTGAAGCTGGGGCACACCGGCGCCCCCAACCATCACTACCAGGACATCTGCACGATGTTCGCCAAGCAGGTCAAAGACCTGACCAAGGGCGGCGTCGAGATCGCGGTATTCCCCGCCGACCAGTTGGGCAAGCAGGTCGAATCCGTCGAGGGAACCATGATGGGCACCCACGACATGGTGCTCACGTCCGATACCGTGCTTTCCAACTGGGTGCCGGACATGGGCATCCTCAACCTGCCGTTCATCTTCTCCTCCATGGACGACGCCCGGACCATCCTCGACGGCCCCATCGGCGCCAAGCTGGCGGCCAAGATGGAATCCCACGGCGCGGTCGTCATCGGCTGGTGGGACAACGGCATGCGCCACATCACCAACAGCAAGCGCCCGATCGTGGCCCCGGCCGACCTCAAGGGCATCAAGATCCGGGTTCCCGAAGGCGAGGTCTTCGTCGAAACCTTCAAGGCGCTGGGGGCCGGTCCGACGGTCATTTCCTTCGGCGAACTGTATTCGGCCCTGCAACTCGGCACCGTGGACGGCCAGGAGAATCCGCCGGCCCACATCCTGACGCAGAAATTCTACGAGGTGCAGAAGTTCGTGTCGCGGACCGGGCACATCCACCTGTCCTCCCCCCTCATCATGAACAAGAAGCTGCTCGACGGCATGCCCAAGGAATACCGCGAGGCGATCCTCAAGACCGCGCGCGAGATGGGGCCCGTGCACACCAAGATGGTCGACGACCTTGAAAAGAAGCAGTGGGAAGAGATCGCCGCCAAGGGCATGAAGATCAACGACGTCGACAAGAAGCCTTTCCAGCAGGCCGTATTGCCGGTCTACGAGAAGTTCAAAAGCAAGCTCGACGGCAAGATCATCGACGACATCGTCGCGACCCTGAAAAAATAAGACGGTTGCGACGGCCGGCGCGCCCGGCCACCTGCCGTGGGACCGCCATCCCCTCTTGGTACGTGCTGGTCCCACGGCCCTCCTTTTACGAAAAACGCCGGACGCCGACACCCCCGCAGGAGGCAGACATGCGGCATCTCGATCTTCTCAACCGGACCATCCAAAACCTGTCGGCAGCCTTCCTGGCGGTGATGACCGTGCTGGTCCTGGTCCAGGTGTTCTTCCGCTACGTGCTGAACGATCCGCTCGGCGCAACCCAGGAACTCGCCATCTATTGCATGGCCTGGGTCATCATGCTGGGGGCGACGATCGCCGTCCGGCACCGCACCCACATCGGCGTCAATTTCTTCGTCGACCGCCTGCCCGGTGCCGTGCAGACGACGGCCCGCTGGACCGGCTACCTCCTGGTCATCGGCTTCTTCGTCATTCTTTGCAAGGAAGGCTGGACGCTGACCGATCGCGCCATGCTCCAAACCTCGCCGTCCTCGGGGATTCCGGTGGGCTGGGTCGTTCTGTCGATCCCGCTCTGCAGCGCGATCGCCGTCCTCTACGTGGTCGAGCAGATGCTCCTCGACGTGCGGCGCGGCCATGACATCGACCACGGGGGCAAGTGACATGGTCATCATCCTGTTCGCGTCCTTCTTCGCGCTTCTCCTGCTCGGGATTCCGATCGTCATTTCTCTCGGCATCGCCTCCCTCGCCTCGATCTACATCGGCAGCGACATCCCCTTCCTCATCCTCCCCCAGAAGATCTTCAACGGCATGAACAATTTCGCGTTCATGGCCATCCCGCTGTTCCTGCTTGCCGGCAACATCATGGCGGAAGCGAAAATCTCGGACAAACTGGTCGGCCTGGCGGCCGTCCTGGTCGGCCGCTTCCCCGGCGGCCTCGCCCACATGGCGACCGGCGCGTCGGCCTTCTTCGGGGCGATTTCCGGGTCGGCGCCGGCAACCACCGCGGCCATCGGCTCGGTGCTCATTCCGCCGATGGTCAAGCGCGGCTACAGCCCGTCCTATTCGGCGGCCGTCGTCGCCTCCTCCGGCGCCCTCGGCCTGATCATCCCGCCCAGCCTGACGATGGTCATCTTCGGCGTCATGGCCGGCACCTCCATCGGCAAGATGTTCCTCTGCGGCGTCATCCCCGGCATCCTTATCGCCGTCGCGCTGATGGTCATGAACTACGTCATCGCCCGCCGCCGGAACTTCGCCTGCGAACCGCCCATCTCGGCGCGCGACGCCTGGATCGTCGTCAAGGACAGCCTGATCGCCCTGGTGATGCCGCTGATCATCCTGGGCGGCATTTATTCCGGCGCCTTCACCGCCACCGAGTCGGCCGCCGTGGCCTGCCTGTACGGCCTGATCGTCGGCTTCGCCGTCTATCGCAACCTGACGGTCCGCTCGCTGGTCGCCATCCTCAAGACGACGGCCGAGAACGCGGCGGTGGTCATGTTCCTCATGGGCACCGCCAACCTGTTCGGCTTCATCATCACCGCCGAGCAGGTGCCGCAGAACTTCGCCAACTTCGTCCTCGGCATCACCGACAACCAGTACGTCGTCATGCTGCTGGTACTGGCCATGCTGCTGGTCGTCGGCACCTTCCTCGACAACGTGGCGGCGCTGGTCCTGCTGGTGCCGACCATGATGGGCATCGTCAACGCGCTGAACCTCGATCCCATCTATTTCGGCGTCTTCACCATCATTGCCCTGGCGGTCGGGCAGATTACGCCGCCGGTCGGCCTCAACCTGTTCATCGCCGCCAACATCGCCAAGCAGCCCGTCGAACCGGTGGCGGCGCAGGCTCTGCCCTACATCGCCGTCTACATCGTCATGCTGCTGATCTTCATCCTGTTCCCCGGCTTGCTGATGCTTTTCAACTGAAGCCGGCGCGCGCCGGGACGAAACGAAGGAGTCACAATGAAAAACAAGATCGTCGTCTTGACCACCGGCGGAACCATCGCCAGCGTCGAGAACGCCGAGACGGGACTGTTTTCTTCGGGTGCCCTGCCCGGCGAGGCGCTGCTCGGCATGTGCGACCTCGCGGTGCCGGTCGACCTCGACGTCCGCTCGGTCTTCCAGGTGCCGAGCAACGCCATGTCCTTCGCCAGGCTGATGTCGCTGCGCGCCGCCATCCTCGACGTCCTTAGCGACGAACGGGTGGCCGGCATCGTCGTCACCCACGGGACCGACACCCTCGAGGAGACCGCCTATTTCCTGCGCCTGACGGTCGGCGATCCGCGCCCGGTCGTCGTCACCGGCTCCCAACGAACGCCGACCGAGCTGGGCACCGATTCCTTCACCAACATCCGCCACTCCATCCTCGCCGCGGCATCCCCGGCCTGCCGGGGCATGGGCGCCCTGGTCGTCTTCAACGAGGGAATCTATGCGGCCCGCCACGTGCGGAAGGTCCATTCCTTCAATCCCCATGCCTTTACGGCATTCGGCTTCGGACAGTTGGGCTACGTCGACCGCGATGACGTCTGCGTCCGCCAGCGGCCGGTCGACGAGGACGTCTTCCTGCCGGCGGGGCTGCCGCCGCGCGTCGACATCGTCAAGGTGGCGTTGGATTCCGACGGCCTGTTCGTCGATTGCGCGGTGGACAATGGGGCGCGGGGAATTATTCTAGAAGGGCTCGGTCGCGGCCACGTGACGCCAAGCTGTGCGCCTTCCGTAAGCCGCGCCGCCGAACGGGGAGTTCACGTCGTCATCACGACCGGGTGCGAGCAGGGACGGGTGTATCCCGTCTACGACTTCGTCGGCGGGGTCATGGACCTGGAGGCGCGCGGCGCCGTGCGCGGCGGCGACCACAGCAGCCGCAAGGCGCGCATCAAGCTGGCCGTCATGCTGGCCGCCGGCGTCGAGGATCGCGAAGCCATCCGCCGGGCCTTCGCGACATGAATGTGGAGAGGAAGGGGCGCATGCAGAAATCGCTTCGCAGCAGTTCCCTGAGCGCGCCGGTCAACCGCGGCTCCGTCGTCGTGCTCGTCATGGAGCGCATCAAGCAGGCGCTCATCCGCGGGGAACTGAAAGCCGGCGACTTCCTGCCCTCGGAGGCCGAGTTAACCCGCAACCTGGGAGTCGGCAAGTCGAGCGTCCGCGAGGCGGTCAAAATGCTGCAGGCGATGGGCATCGTCGA
The DNA here is from genome assembly GCF_026163695.1 of Shumkonia mesophila. Classification (NCBI taxonomy): domain Bacteria; kingdom Pseudomonadati; phylum Pseudomonadota; class Alphaproteobacteria; order Rhodospirillales; family Shumkoniaceae; genus Shumkonia; species Shumkonia mesophila. The sequence continues at coordinate 17,127 of NZ_JAOTID010000017.1, forward strand.
GGTCCGGCGCGGCCAGGGGACGGTGATTCGCGACCAGCCCGGCGAGAACTCGCTCAACACCCTGGTCTACCAGCTGATCCTGGCGCGCGGCGTGACCCAGGACGTCCTCGACTTCCGCTCGATGTTCGAACCCGCCTACACCATCATGGCCATGCACCGCGCCACCGACGAGGACTATGGGGCCATCCAGGATGCCATCGACCGCCTGGAGGCGGCGTTGCAGGACCGCGTGCAGAGCGCCCGCCACGATGTCGCCTTTCACCGCGCCATCCTGCACGCGACGCGCAATCCGATGGTGATCCGCGTCGGCGAGACCCTGCTCGAAATGTTCGAGGCGGCCATCGAGACGTCCATGCGCACGCTGCCGAAGGTGGCGCTCAAGGACCACAAACAGATCTTCAAGGCCCTCCGCGCCAAGGACGCGACGGCGGTGCTGGCCGCCATCGCCGAAAGCTCGAAAAGCTGGGAACGCTGCCTGACCTACAACGAATAGCGGGACGGCCGATCACTCGGCCGCCGCCGCCTTGACCCCGTTGATGACCAGGCCACCGTCGCCGGCCGAGACGTGGACCGTCTCGCCCTCGGCCACCTTGCCTTCGAGGATGAGGCCGGCCAGCGCGTTTTGCAGATACTGCTGGATCACCCGCCTCAACGGCCTGGCCCCGTAGTTGGGGTCGTAGCCCTTGTCGGCCAGCCACGCCTTGGCGGCGCCGTCCAGGTCCAAAGCGATCTGGCGATCGGCCAGCAGCTTGCGCAGGCGGGCCAGCTGGATGTCGACGATGGCGTCCATGTGGTCGCGGCTGAGCCGATGGAAGAGGATGATCTCGTCCAGGCGGTTCAGGAACTCCGGCTTGAAGGCGGCCCGCACCATTTCCATCACCGGGCCGCGCACCGCCGCCGAATCCTGGCCGGCCGGCTGGTTGCCCAGCACCTCGCCGCCGAGGTTGGAGGTCAGCACGATCAGCGTATTGCGGAAATCCACCGTGCGCCCCTGGCCGTCGGTCAAACGACCGTCGTCCAGCACCTGCAACAGCACGTTGAAGACGTCGGGGTGGGCCTTTTCGACCTCGTCGAACAAGATCACCTGATAGGGCCGCCGCCGCACCGCCTCGGTCAGCGCGCCGCCCTCGTCGTAGCCGACGTAGCCGGGAGGCGCCCCGATCAGCCGGGCCACCGAGTGCTTCTCCATGTATTCCGACATGTCGATGCGCACCATCGCCTGTTCGTCGTCGAACAGGAACTCGGCCAGGGCCTTGCAAAGCTCGGTCTTGCCCACCCCGGTCGGGCCCAGGAACAGGAACGAGCCGATGGGGCGCGCCTGGTCCTGCAACCCGGCGCGGGCCCGGCGCACGGCGTTCGACACCGCGGCCAGCGCCTCGCCCTGGCCGACCACCCGGCGGCCGAGGTTCTTCTCCATGGCCAGCAGCTTGTCGCGCTCGCCGGCCAGCATCTTGTCGACCGGGATGCCGGTCCAGCGGCTGACGATGGAGGCGATGTGCTCGGGCGTCACCGCCTCCTCCAGCATCCCGGAATCCCCGCTCTTGTCGGCGCCGTCGGCGGCGGCCAACTGCTTCTCGAGGCCGGGGATGACCTGGTATTGCAGGCGCCCCGCTTCCTCGTAGCGGCCCTCGCGCATGGCCTTCTCCACCGCGATGCGGGCCTGGTCCAGCTCCTCCTTGATCTTGGTGGCGCCGGCCAGCGCCGCCTTCTCGCCCTGCCACTGGGCGGTCAGGGCGGCGGAATCCTCCTCCAGCTTGGCCAGCTCCTTCTCCAGCTTCTTCAGGCGCTCCTTCGAGGCGTCGTCGGTTTCCTTCTTCAGCGCCTCGCGCTCGATCTTGAGCTGGATGATGCGCCGGTCCAGCTCGTCGATGGCCTCGGGCTTGGAATCGATCTCCATGCGCAGCCGGCTGGCCGCCTCGTCCATCAGGTCGATGGCCTTGTCGGGCAGGAAGCGGTCGGAAATGTAGCGGTTGGAAAGGGTGGCCGCCGATACGATGGCGGCGTCCTGGATGCGGATGCCGTGGTGCAACTCGTACTTCTCGCGCAGGCCGCGCAGGATCGAAATCGTGTCCTCGACCGTCGGTTCGGGCACGAAGACCGGCTGGAAGCGCCGGGCCAGGGCGGCGTCCTTCTCGACGTGCTTGCGGTATTCGTTCAGCGTGGTGGCGCCGACGCAATGCAAATCGCCGCGCGCCAGGGCCGGCTTCAGCAGGTTGGAGGCGTCCATGCTGCCCTCGGCCGAACCGGCGCCGACGATGGTGTGCATCTCGTCGATGAAGAGAATCACCTGCCCCGCCGCGGCATTGATCTCCTGCAGCACGGCTTTTAAGCGCTCCTCGAACTCGCCGCGATACTTGGCGCCGGCCACCAGGGCGCCGAGATCGAGCGCCATCAGGCGCTTGTCCTTGAGCGGCTCCGGCACGTCGCCCTGCACGATCCTCTGGGCCAGGCCCTCGACGATGGCGGTTTTGCCGACCCCCGGCTCGCCGATCAGCACCGGGTTGTTCTTGGTGCGCCGCGACAGAACCTGGATGGTGCGCCGGATCTCCTCGTCGCGCCCGACCACCGGGTCGAGCTTGCCTTCGGCGGCCGCCGCCGTCAGGTCGCGGGCGTATTTCTTGAGCGCGTCGTAACCCTCCTCGGCCGAGGCCGAGGTGGCGGTGCGCCCCTTGCGCAGGTCCTCGATGGCGGTGTTGAGCTTTTGCGGTGTGACGCCGGCGTCGGCCAGCGCCTTGGCGGCCGGGGAGCCGGCGGCCAGGGCCAGCGCCAGCAGCAGGCGCTCGACGGTGACGAAGCTGTCTCCCGCCTTGGTGGCGATCTGCTCGGCCGCATCGAACAGGCGCGCGGTGTCCTGGGCCATGTACATCTGGCCGGCCCCGGCGCCCTCGACCTTGGGCAGCTTGGCCAGTTCGGCGTCGGTCGCCGCCAGCGCCCGGCGGGCGTCGCCGCCGGCCCTGCCGATCAGCCCGGCGCACATGCCCTCCTTGTCGTCCAGCAGGACCTTGAGTACGTGCAGCGGGGTGAGTTGCTGGTGGTTCATGCGCATCGCCGTCGTCTGGGCCGACTGCACGAAGCCGCGCACGCGTTCGGTCATTTTCTCGAAGTTCATGCTTCAGACCTTTCTCCGACAGGGCTCCGGGGCCCCCGTCGTGGGCGGCCCGCCCGGCCCCTCGATCCGTCCGTTTTCCACTGCTGAAATATGGCACAGCCCCGCCGCCGCGCAAGGCGGCTTCAGCCCAGGCCGTCGATGAGACCGAGCAGAACGGCGTAGCGCCCGGCCTTGCCGATGGCGACCAACGGCAGCATGACCAGGAAGGGCGTGCGCAGGACGCCGGCCAGGAAGGTCAGCGGATCGCCGATGACCGGCACCCAGGCGAACAGCAGCGAAAGGACGCCCCAGCGGTTGAACAGGCGCGTGGCCCGCGCCAGCGCCGGTTCCTTGACGGGAAACCACCGGCGCTCCCGCCAGGCCAGACAATACCGCCCGAGTCCCCAGTTGACCGCCGAGCCCAGCACGTTGCCGGCGGTGGCGACGGCGAACAACCCGCCGGTGGAGAAATGCCCCGAGACCGCCAGGCCGGCCAGCACCGCCTCCGAGGAGAACGGCAACACCGTCGCCGCCAGGAAGGCCGACAGGAACAGCCCGACATACCCTTCCGCCATGATCCCCCTTTCCACGCCCGCCCCCATATGACGCGACGGCGGGACCGGCCGCAAGTTTGTTGCGTCCGCGGGGGTGTTGGCGGGCTTATCCCACGATGTGGAACGCCATTTTATCCCACCATGTGGGATGGGCTGAGATCGGCCTATACCGCGCGGTACAGTGAGTTCTGCGCTTTCCAGACGGCAGCCCCGCGATCTCCGCATAACTCGTATGGGTAATTTTATGTCATAAACTCGCCAGCCCCAAACGAATGAACCGAGGGACCGGTTATGAACTACATCGTCGAGATGGTTGCCTTCTTCGAGATCTCCACCCTTTCCTGCATGGTCGGCCTGATCTTCATCTGACGCCTCCGGAGGCAGCCTGCTGCGGAAAGCGGCCGCTACGACCGCTTTCCATCAGATCAGAGCCAATGGGCGCCCCGCCTCCCCGCCCGCCCTCCTAGTCCCATCCCGATCCTTGCCTCATCCCCTCCCGATCCTCGCGGCGCCATCGGCGGCCGCGATCTTTTGTTGCGCAACGCCCATCGGTGCCCCGGCTTGCAATCGCCCCGCCCCATCGCCTAATCCGGAACGACACGGCGCACATCGCGGGAGGCCGGGATGACGGTTGCACTTTTCGACGCCGGGGAAACCCATCGCCGCTTCGTCGGCGTGGCGGAAGCGATTTCGCCGGCGCTGGCGGTCGACCTCGCGGCCATCGGCCCGGTGGCGTGGCCGGAGCGACGCGACGACGGGCTCGGCCTGTTCCTGTCCCGCGCCGTGGTCGGCCAGCAGCTTTCGACCCGGGTGGCCAGCGTCATCTGGAACCGCATCGAGGCCCTGCCCCGCGACGCCGGCGGGGATGTTCTGGGAATCTTCCGGGCGGACAACGCCCAGGCCCTGAGGGCGTGCGGCGTCTCCGGCAACAAGGTGAAGGCCTTGACCGCCATCCGCGACGCCGCGATGGCGGGCCGGCTGGCCGAGGAGGCGCTGCGCGCCGTGACCGCCGACGAGCGGGGCCGCCGGTTGCAGACCATCTGGGGGATCGGCCAGTGGACCTGCGACATGGCCTCGATCTTTTACTTCCGCGACGTCGATGTCTGGCCGGAAGGCGACGCCGCGGTGATCCGGACCTTCGCGCGCTACATCGGCCGCCGCCAGCCGGCCAAAACGGCGGCGCGCTTCGCGCCCCAGCGCTCGGTCCTGGCGCTCTATATGTGGGCGATCATCGACGGCGTGCCGTGAGGCGTGCCGTCTCGGTCCCAGGCGTTCCGGGCGGCGCGCCGGTCGGGCCGGCGTCGGCGATCTCCTGGATCATCTTCCTGCGGATGGCCTCGGCGAAGTTGGCCTCGCCCTCCGCCGTCATCAGAAAGGCGCCGAAGCCGCCGATGACCTCGTTGGCATAGTGCTCGCCCAGGGCCTCGCCGCGCGGACCGGGCACGCCCCCTCCCGCCCGGCGGATCAGCAGCGCGTTGATGGTGATGCCGGCATTCAGCGCGGCGGCCCGCATCAGGGGCAGCGGGCGGCCGTTGATCTGCGGCCCGTCGCCCGAGACGTCGATCACCTTGCGGGCGCCCTGATGGGCGTTGGTCTCGATCAGGCGGGTGGAATGGGCGATGGCCTCGGAGATGGAGTTGTAGCCCCTGGCCACGCGCGGCGCCGCCATCAGGCGGGCCGCGAAATCGGCGGCCTCGGCGGGCCCGCGGATGACCATCCAGTCGACGATGGTATGCACGCTGTCGGGCGCCGCCCATTCGACGAAGGCCAGCGCGATGGCGCCATGGCGGCCGCCGGTGATGGCCGCCAGCACCGCCCGGCTGGCGATGGCCTCGGCATAGCCGCGGCGTTGCAGCATGAACTCGTCCTCGTCGATGGACCCCGAGCCGTCGGCGGCCAGCACCAGTTCGAGGTCGACTGGCTCGGCGGCGGCCGGGCGCGCGAAAAAAGCGAGAAGGGAGAGGGCAGCCGCCAGGACGGCGGGCGGGGCGAGGCGGGTCCAGCGGGTCATCGGCGGCTCCGTCGCGGGGGACATTCCTTCGTCATATGGGAACGGCCGGGCCGCTTCGCCCTATCCCGTTGACAGCGCCGCCGGCCCATCGGAAGGTGGCGCCATGACCGAGGACACACCCCTTCCCCGCATCGCCCGCCTGTGCCGCTACCCCGTCAAGGGATTAAGCGCCGAGCCGTTGCAAACCGTGACCCTGGCCGCCGGCGAAGGGCTGCCCGAGGACCGGCGTTTCGCCCTGGCCCACGCCGGCACCCGCTTCGACGCGGCCAACCCCGAGTGGCTGCCCAAGCGCCAGTTCCTCATGCTGATGAAAAACGAACGCCTCGCCCTTCTGCAAAGCCGCTACGACGCCGCCACGACGACGCTGGAAATCTGGCGCGGCGGCAAGCGGGTGGCGCGGGGCGCGCTGTCCACCCCGGTCGGGCGCGCCGTCATCGAGGATTTCTTCGCCGCCTTCATGCAGGCCGAGGCGCTGGGCAAGCCGAAACTGGTCGAGGCGCCCGGCCACATGTTCTCGGACGCCCGCGAAAAGGTGGTGTCGGTGATCAATCTGGCCAGCGTGGCCGACCTCGAACGGGTGGTCGGCCGGCCGGTCGATCCCATCCGCTTTCGCGGCAACGTCTACGTCGAGGGGCTGCCGGCGTGGGCGGAATTCGACTGGCTGGGCCGCGAGATCGCCGTCGGCAGCGCCAAACTCCGCGTCGCCAGGCGCATCCCGCGTTGTCCGGCGACCGACGTCGATCCGACGAGCGGGGCGCGCGATATGACCATCCCGCGTACCCTGATGGCCGCCTTCGGCCATGCCGATCTCGGCGTTTACGCCGAAGTGACCGCAGGCGGCGCCGTCGCCATCGGCAACGGCATCCGCCTGCTGTAGAGGAAGTCTTACGAAGGGAAGGGCCGGGCGGGCGTTCAGTCCGCGCCGGCCGGTTCCTTCTTCGGGGCGGCGCGGCGGACCCGCCGGCGAAGCGGCTTGGGCCCGAACAGGCCGCCTTCGCGGCTTTCGGCGCTGGGCGTGTCGGTGGCGGCGGAGGTTTCGGGCTCCGAAGCGGCCGCCGGTTCGGCCGGCGCCTCGGGCGATCCGCTCTGCGAGCGCTGGGCCAGGGTACGCCGGCCGCCGAGGCCAAGCGTACGCTCGCCGCGGCGATGTCCGGTCCCGGTGCCGTTTGCCGTCGCCGGCTCGTCCTGCGGGGCCGGCTCGGCAGCCTCCACGGACTCGTCGGCATCGGCGCGGGCCAGGGCCTCGGCCAGTTCGGCCGCCTGGCGGGCGGGCGCGGCGTCCGCCGTCACCTCGGCAAAACGGGGCCGCTGCACCGGCTCGGCCGGACGCATCGGCCGGAATTCGTCGGCCGGGCGCTGCACCGGCTCGCGCTGCACCGGCTCGGCCGGACGCATCGGACGAAACTCGTCGGCCGGGCGCTGTACCGGCTCGCGCTGCACCGGCTCGGCCGGGCGCATCGGCCGAAACTCGTCGGCCGGGCGGTGCGGCTGGGAGCGATAGGGTTCGCCCTGGCGATCGTCGCGTTCCGAAGCGGAATTTCCGTCCTCGTCCTCGCCCTCGTCCTCGCCCATATCGGACGCACCCGAGGATTCGCCGTCATCGCCGAACTGGCCGGCGGCCGATTCGGGCGGCGGCGGAATGCGGTTGTTCGGGTCGCCGCGCGACTGGCCATTGCCGTTGGCGGCATTGACGAGGCGATAGTAGTGGTCGGCGAACTGGAAATATCCCTCGGCGGCGATGCGATCGCCCGCCGACACCGCGTCGCGGGCCAGGGACAGGTACTTCTCGTAGACCTGTTGCGCCGTTCCGCGAATCTTGACTTCCGGACCCGAACTTTCGAAGGTCTGGTTCTTGCCGCCGCCGCCTTGGGAAAATCGCTTTCCGTTGCCACGAGGGCGTCCCCGTCTGGGGCCTGTCGTGTGTTTCATGGCACCTGTGTTTTATCGGTTTACGAACCGGTGTTCCAAATCACGCGCGGACCGCACACTCTCGCCGGCTGTCGGCCGACCGAACGTCGACGGCAGCGTGATGGAATTAGGTTTTTTGCTGGCGCCCCTGGGGCGCGAGCCTTGGCGGCTCACGGAGCCGCCCGCGGGGCTCAACCTAGACAGGTTTGCAGCGTATTCCAACCTTTTTTTTCAATATTTTTCAGGACGCTGCCGGATAACGACCAGGCAACGCGGGGTTCCGCCGAGGTCGGCCATGAACGTCACCACCCGCAAGCCGGTCTCCGCCAGGATGGCCGTCACTTCCACCGCCTGCCCCTGGCCGATCTCCAGGAAGGCGGCGCCGTCGTCGGCGAGCAGGCGACGCACGTGCGGCGCCAGGGCCCGGTAGGCAGCCAGCCCGTCGGCGCCGCCGGCCAGGGCCAGCCTCGGCTCGTAGCGGGCGACTTCGGGATCGAGTCTGTCCAGGTCTCCGTCCGCGATGTAGGGCGGGTTGGCGACGATCACCTGGAAACGCTCGGCAAGGTCGCATCCCCAATCGCCGGCGAGGAAACGGGCGCGGCCGGCCAGACCCAGGGCGCGCGCGTTGTCGCGGGCGACGGCAAGCGCGGCCGGGCTGATGTCGACCCCGGTCCCGGCCGCCGCCGGCCATTCACTGAGCAGGGCCAGCAGCAGGCAACCGGTGCCGGTGCCGAAATCCAGCACGTGCAGCCCGGCGCCGCCGGGATAGTCGCGCGCCGCCGCCCAGGCCAGCGCCGCCTCGATCAGGGTCTCGCTGTCGGGGCGCGGCGTCAGGGTGGCGGCGGTGACGCGGAAGGGCAGGCTCCAGAACTCGCGCTCGCCCAGGATGTGCGACATCGGTTCGCGGCGTTCGCGGCGCCCCAGCAGCTCGGCGACGCGCTGGGCCGCCAGGGCGTCGACGGCGTCGTCGCGGCGCGCCAGCAGGGCGGCGGCGTCCAGGCCCAGCGCCATGCCGACGATGAGCCGGGCGTCGAGACGGGCCGATTCCACGCGCGCTTCGGCCAAGCGGCCTGCCGCACCGGCGAGGAGAGCCCCGACGGTGACCACGCCCGGCCGGGTGGGAGCCCTGCTCAATCGACCTCCGACAGGCGGGCCGCCTGATCCTCGGCGGTCAACGCGTCGATGATCTCGTCCAGTTCGCCGTCCATCACCCGATCCAGCTTGTGCAGCGTCAGGTTGATGCGATGGTCGGTGACGCGGCCCTGCGGAAAGTTGTAGGTGCGGATGCGTTCGGAGCGGTCGCCGGAACCGACCTGGTTGCGCCGGTTGGCCGAGCGCATGGCGTCGACCTTCTGGCGCTCGTGCTCGTAAAGCCGGGCGCGCAGCACGCGCAGCGCCTTGGCCTTGTTCTTGTGCTGCGATTTCTCGTCCTGCTGCTGGACGACGATGCCGGTCGGCAGGTGGGTGACGCGCACCGCGCTGTCGGTGGTGTTGACCGACTGGCCGCCCGGCCCGCTGGACCGGAAGACGTCGATGCGCAGGTCCTTCTCCTCGATGTGGATGTCGACCTCCTCGGCCTCGGGCAGCACGGCCACCGTGGCCGCCGAGGTGTGGATGCGTCCGCCGGATTCGGTTTCCGGCACCCGCTGCACCCGGTGCACGCCCGATTCGTACTTGAGGCGGGCGAAAACGTCGCGCCCGGCCACCGCGACGATGGCCTCCTTGTAGCCGCCGATGCCGGTCTCGTTGAGGTGCATCAGTTCGAACTTCCAGCCGCGCTGCTCGGCGTAGCGCTGGTACATGCGGAACAGGTTGGCGGCGAACAGCGCCGCCTCCTCGCCGCCGGTGCCGGCCCGAAGTTCGAGGATGGCGTTCTTGGCGTCGGCCTCGTCCCTGGGCAACAGCAGCAGCTTGACCCGATGTTCGAGTTCGGGCAGGCGTTCCTTCAGGGTCTGGCGTTCGGCCTCGGCCAGGGCCCGCATCTCGGCGTCCGCCGCGGCGTCCTCGCTGAGCGCGTCGAGGTCGGCCAGTTCGGCCTCGGCGCGGCGCAGTTCGCGCACGCCCTCGACCACCGGCCGCAGTTCGGCGTATTCGCGGGACAGGCGCGCGAACTCGGCCGCCCCCGCCGCGCCGGAGGTGGCCAGCAGGTGGCCCAGTTCCTCGTGCCGGGCGACCACGCGATCGAGCTTTTCTTCGAGACTCACGGCTTCCTACCTTTCCTTGACGTCGTCGGCATCGTCCGCCGCCGCCGACCGTTCCCCGTCCGCGTCGTCCCCGGCGTCGAGCGTGAACAGATGATCCAGCGTGCGCGCGGCCTCGGCAAGATCAAACGGCGCCGCCCCGCCTTCGCCTCCCGGACGCCTGGCAGCCAGCGCGCGCAGGGACCGCGAGGGCCCGTGCAGCAGGCGGTTGACCAGCAGCCGGGTGGCCCGCTCGGCGTCGCCACCGGCGTCTTCCAGCGCCCCGGCGCGCACCGCCTCGAAATGGGCGCGCAGGCGGGTCAGGGCCGGCGCCGCCTTGCGCTCGGCGCGGCCGTGCAGGAAGGCCGCCACCTCGGCGTCGACGATCCGCCAGGCGGCGCGGGCCTCGGCCTCGCGATTGCTGCGGCCCTCCATGGCCACCCGTTCGAGGTCGTTGAGGTCATAGAGGAACGCCGCGTCGATGCGATTGACCGCCGGCTCGACGTCGCCCGGGATGCCGGCGTCGACGATGAATACCGGCCGGCGGCGGCGCTGGCGCAGGGCGGCCGTCACCAGGTCGGCGGTGAGCACGTGCTGGCGCCGGCCCAGCCCCGCCAGCACCACGTCGGCCGCCGCCAGGCGCGACACCAGGTTGTCGTAGGGCGCGAAATGGCAGTTCAGCGCGCGCGCCGAGGCCTGGGCGCGCGTCTCGGTGGGGTGGATCACCGTCAGGTCGCCAAGGCCGCCGGCCAAAAGTTCGCCGGCCACCAGTTCGCCCATCTCGCCGGCGCCGATCAAAAGGCCGGCGCAGCGCTGGAGGTCGCCGTGCAGGTCGCGGGCCAGTTGCACGGCGGCGGCGGCGATGGAGACCGGCCGCTCGCCGATGGCGGTCTCGCTGCGCACCCGCTTGGCGGCGCCATAGGCCGCCTGCAGCAGGGCCTCCAGCCCCGAGCCGGTCATCGCCGCCTCCCGGGCGATGCGGTGGCCGGCCTTGACCTGGCCCAGCACCTGGGGCTCGCCGATCACCTGGCTGTCGAGCGAGGCGGTGACGGTGAAGACGTGGCGCACCGCGTCGGCGTCCCAATGGACGTAAAGCTGGCCGGCCAGTTCGGCGGCGTCCATGCCGGCCCGTTCGGCCATCAATGCCGTCACCGCGCGGCGGGCCGCCTCGCGATCGGCATGGAAAGCCACCACCTCGACCCGGTCGCAGGTGGACAGCACCATGGCGTCGCCGAGGCCGGCGACGCGCAGGCGGGCCAGGAAGGCCGGAAGTTCGGCATCCTCGACGAAAAGACGGTCGCGCAGGGACAGCGAACTCGACCGGTGATTGGCGCCGACGACAATCGGCCGCGCCGTCGTGGGTGTTCCCTCGGCCATGGCCGCCCTATCGGAAGCGGCCGAGGTGTTCCTCCAGAACCGTCAAGGGCACCTCGGCCTGTTCGCCGGAATCCATGTCGCGGACGGCCGCCGCGCCGCGCGCCATCTCGTCGCCGCCCAGGATGACGGCGGCCCGGGCGTTCAACGCGTTGGCCCGCTTCATCCGCTTGCCCAGATTGCCGGAAAATCCGAGATCGACGGCAAAGCCGGCTCGGCGCAGCCCCTGGGTCACGGCGAAGGCCCGCTCCTCGGCCTCCTCGCCGATCGGGATCACCACCAGCGGGCGCGCCGCCTTCGGCGCCCCCTCGACCAGCATGGCCAGCCGCTCGACCCCCGCCGCCCAGCCGATCCCCGGCGTCTGCGGCCCGCCCATCTGGCGGATCAGGCCGTCGTAGCGGCCGCCGGCCAGCACGGTACCCTGGGCGCCCAGGGCATCGGTGGTGAACTCGAACGCGGTGTGGCAGTAATAGTCGAGCCCGCGCACCAGGCGCGGGTTGATCCTGTAGGGTACCCCCGCCGTTTCGAGACCTTTGAGCAAGGCGTCGAAGAAGCGCCGCGACTCGTCGTTCAGGCTGTCCGACATCAGGGGCGCCCCGGCGACGATTTCGCGGTCGGTCTCGTCCTTGGAATCGAGGATGCGCAGGGGGTTGCGCTCCAGCCTGTCACGGCTGTCGGCCGACAGCCGGTCCTTGTGATCCTTGAGATAGTCGACCAGGCGCGCGCGGTAAGCGTCGCGGCTTTCGCCGTCGCCCAGGCTGTTCAGCTCGCACACCACCTTGCCGGCCAAACCCAGCGCATCGAGGATATGGGCGCCCAGCGCGATGACCTCGACGTCGGCCAGCGGCCTGACCACCCCCAGCAGTTCGACGCCGATCTGGTGGAACTGGCGCAGGCGGCCCTTCTGCGGGCGCTCGTAGCGGAACATCGGGCCACGGTAGAAGAACTTCAGCGGCAGGTTCTGGGCCAGCCCCTCCGAGATGAAGGCGCGCGCCACCCCCGCCGTGCCCTCGGGCCGAAGGGTGATGCGATCGCCGCCCTTGTCCTCGAAGGTGTACATCTCCTTGGTCACGATGTCCGAGGTATCGCCCAGCGTGCGGGCGAAGACCTCGGTGAATTCGAAGATCGGCGTCGATATCTCGGCGTAGCCATAGCGCGAGGCGACGGCGCGGGCCGTTTCCTCGACATGGCGATGACGCAGGATGTCGTCGGCGAGGATGTCGCGGGTGCCGCGAACCGGCTTGAGCGAGGACATGGGCTTTCTGGGTCCGTTTACCGGGAGGCCGCCGTATCGGCACGGCGATCCGTGTTCTGGCCGGGGTCCGCCGCGGCGGCCCCGTAGCGCGTTTCGATATAGGTCTCGACGATCTTCTGGAATTCGTCGGCGATGCCGGCACCGCGCAGCGTCACCGTTTTGCGCCCGTCGATGAAAACCGGGGCCGCCGGCTCCTCGCCGGTGCCGGGCAGGCTGATGCCGATGTCGGCGTGCTTGCTTTCGCCCGGCCCGTTGACGATGCAACCCATGACCGCCAGGTTCATGCTCTCGACGCCCGGATAGCGTTGCCGCCACTCGGGCATGCGCTTGCGCACGAAGGTCTGGATGCGGTCGGCCAGTTCCTGGAACACCGTGCTGGTGGTCCGCCCGCAACCCGGGCACGACGTCACCTGCGGCACGAACGAGCGGAAGCCCATGGTCTGCAGGATCTCCTGGGCGACCACCACTTCCTGGGTGCGGGCGCCGCCCGGCTCCGGCGTCAGCGATACCCGGATGGTGTCGCCGATGCCCTCCTGCAACAGCACGGAAAGCGCCGCCGTCGAGGCGACGATGCCCTTCGAGCCCATGCCCGCCTCGGTCAGGCCCAGATGCAGGGCGTAATCGCCGCGCGCCGCCAGGTTGCGATAGACGGCGACCAGGCTTTGCACGTTGCTGACCTTGCACGACAGCACGATGCGATCCCGCCCCAGGCCCAGTTCCTCGGCGCGCGCCGCGTTGTCGAGGGCCGACACCACCAGGGCTTCCCGCATCACCGCCTCGGCCGGCTTGGGTTGCGCCGACTTGGCGTTCTCGTCCATCAGGCGGGCCAACAGTTCCTGATCCAGGCTGCCCCAGTTGACGCCGATGCGCACCGGCTTTCCATAGCGCATCGCCAGTTCGATCATCGTCGAAAACTGCCGGTCGCGCTTTTCGCGAAAGCCGACGTTGCCGGGGTTGATGCGGTACTTGGCCAGGGCCTCGGCGCAGGCCGGATGATCGGTGAGCAGCTTGTGACCGACGTAATGGAAGTCGCCGATCAGCGGCACGGCGACGCCTTGGGCGTCGAGGATGTCGCGGATGCGCGGTACTGCGGCGGCCGCCTCGGGCCGGTCCACCGTGACGCGCACCAGTTCCGAGCCGGCGCGGGCCAGCGCCGCCACCTGGGCCGCCGTTCCCTCGGCGTCCGCGGTGTCGGTGTTGGTCATCGACTGCACGACGATCGGCGCGTTGCCGCCGATGGTCACGCCGCCGACGGTGACCGAAACGCTGTTCCGTCGCTGGTAGCCGTTCATGCGCAGGGCCCGTTCATCAAAATGGCCGGCCTCCCTCGGGAGGCCGCCGCCGTTTAATGCCGCATCCGCGCCCCGGCGGTCAACGGTGGAGTCGCCCTCCCCTTCCGCCGAGGTCCCCCGGAGATATGGAAACCCGCCCGAAGCGGATCAATCGACGACGGCCGTTCCCGCCTTCAGCCGGTCGGCTTCCAGCGTCACGTCGCGGCGCACCGTGCCGACGTCGCCGATGGCGGGCACCGGCTGGCCGTCGACCAGGATTTCCAGCCCGCCGGCGTTTCCGGTCAGCAGGCTGAGGCTCGGCTGGTTGGGCACCGGATAGGTTTCGCCGGCCCTGAGAAGGCGGGTCACCAGAAGCCGCCGGGCGACGCCGTCGCGAACCTGAATCCAACTGTCCAGCTTGGCCCTGACCACGATCCGCGGCGGAATGGCGGCCGGCGCCGGCGCGTCGGCCGGGGTGGCGGGCTGTGCCGCGGCGGGGCCTTCGGCCGTCGCTGCCGGGGGCGCCGGCGGCTGGGCCGGCGCCGTCGCCGGGGCGGCGGGCGGAGCCGCGGGCGGGGCCGCAGGCGGCGAAACGGACGTTTCGGGCGCCGAGGCGGCCGGGGGCGTCGTCGCCGGCGGGGCCGGGGGCGTCGGGCGGACCGGCTGCACGGCCGGCGCGCTCGGCGCGTTTGCCGGCGGCTCGACCCGCGCCACCGGCGGCGGCGACGGTTCGGCCGGAGCGGCCGTCGGCGCGGCGGGAGACGCCGGAGCCGGGGCTGCGGCCGGCGTCGGCGAGGGCGGAGGAGCCGTCACCGGCTTGCTGGCCACCTGCGGCTGCGGCTGCGGCGACGGGGCCGGCGCGGCCTTGGCCGGCGGCTCGGAGGGAGCGACGGCCGGCGCCGGAGTTTCGGCCGGCGGGGCGGCGGTCTGGCCAGCCGGCGGGACCGGCTCCGACCCCGGCGCCGGAGCGGCGGGCGCCGGCGCTTCCGGGGCCGATGTCGCGGCGCCGCTCGCCGTGTCCGGCGGAACGGCGGCGGGAGCGGGAGCGGTGGCCGGGGCGTCGCCGTCGCCGCGGATCATCGCGGTCAGGCGGTCGGGCAGCGGCGAGACGAGATCGTCGAAAAGGGAGTGCTTGGAGGTTCCCAGATACCAGGCGCCATACGCCACGGCCGCCATCAGGATGCCGACGAAGATGATGGCGCCGCCCGGCGTGCTGCGCTCGGCGATGGGCGAGGGAAAGACCAGATCGCTGCGGCGTTCCAGGTTCTCGGCCTCGGCCTTGAACCGGCGCACCACCTCTTCGCTGTCGAGGCCCAGATGCTCGGCATAGGTGCGCACGAAGCCGATGGCGTAGGCCGAGCCGGGAAGGTCCTGATAGCGCCCGTCCTCGATGGCCTCCAGGAACGGATGGCGGATGCGCAGCAGGGCCGAGATATCCTGCAACTCCTCGCCGCGCCGTAATCGCGAAGCCCGAAGCAGCGCCCCGACGCCGGGCTCGTATCCGTGATTCTGGCCGATCTCAGCGTTCATAATGTCCCTTGCCGAGCGTGCATTCTTGCAATCTCGGCCCCTTGGTACAATGTCGCCCCCCGCGAACCAACCCCCGTTCGCATCCCTGCAAAAACTCCCTGCGGGAAAGTATTGGGACGATCAGCGTTTCGCCTTGTTATCCGGGGCACATTCTGCCCCAATATTAAGAAAATTCAAGCAAGAAAGGGCATTAACTTAAATCATCACTCCATGATCTTGCGCGAACGTGCGCAACTTGTCCCTGACGCTGTGATCGGTGGCGTCGGAAATTCTCTCCATATAGGCGGTCAGGGGAGCGAGGGTCAGGCTGCGGACCATCGCCTTGACGCGGCCGACCGAGGAGGGCGCCATCGACAGCCGCCGGAAACCCAGCCCGATCAGCGCCATGGCGTCCAGCGGATTGCCCGCCATCTCGCCGCACAGGCTGACCGGCACGCCGGCAGCGTCGCACTGGGTGACGATTTCGCCAAGCACCCTCAGCACGGCCGGCGAGATGGGGTCGTAGCGGTCGGCGAGGCGCGAGTTGCCTCGGTCGCTGGCGAACAGGAATTGCACCAGATCGTTGCTGCCGACCGACAGGAAATCCACCCTTTTCAGCATGCCGGGAAGCTGGAAGACCAGGGCCGGAACCTCCAGCATGGCGCCGACCTGGACGCTTTTGGGCATCGGCTTGCCCTGCTTGCGCATGCGGTCGAGTTCCATGTCCAGCATGCGGCGCGCGGCGTCGTATTCGGCGATCTCGGCGATCATCGGAAACATCATCCGAAGATCGCGCCCGGCGGTGGCCAGGATCATCGCCCGCAACTGATGGCGCAGGATGGACGGCCGATCGAGGCAGATGCGGATGGCCCGCCAGCCCATGGCCGGGTTGTCGCCGGCCGAGCTGTCCCAGTAGGGCAGCACCTTGTCGCCGCCGACGTCGATGGTCCGGAAGATCACCGGCTTGCCGTCCGCCTGTTCCAGGATCTCGCCGTACAGGGCGGCCTGGGTGTCGACGTCGGGGAAGTCGTGGCGGACCATGAAGGGAATTTCGGTCCGATAGAGGCCGACGCCGTCGGCGCCGGTTTCGGCGATCTGCGGCATGTCGATGCGCAGGCCGGCGTTGATGTGCACTTCGATCCTGACGCCGTCGCGGGTCTGGGCCGGCAGGTCGCGCACCGCCGCATAGCTGGCCTTGCGGCGGTCGCGCTCGACGATGCTGTCGCGATAGGACTGGCGCACGCTTTCGCTGGGGCGGACCAGCACGCTGCCGTGGTCGCCGTCGACGATCAGCGGATCGCCCTCCTCGACGCGCGCCAGCACGCCCTTGGCCTGGCCGACCATCGGGATGTCGAGCGCGCGCGCGATGATCGCCACGTGGGCCATCGGCGAGCCTTCCTCGAGCACCACGGCGCGCAGCCGCGAGCGGTCGAATTCCAGCAGCTCGGCCGGCCCCAGGTTGCGGGCGATCAGGACCACGTCCTCGGGCAGCGGCACCGGCGGATTCAGGTCGTCATCGCCGACCAGATGCTTGATCAGCCGCTGCGCCAGGTCGTCGAGGTCGTGGACGCGTTCGCGCAGATAGCGGTCCGACACCTGGCTCAAGCGCGCCCGGATGTCGTTCTGCACCTTCATGACGGCGGCCTCGGCGGTCAGCCCGCCGTCGATCGCCTCGCCGATGCGCCCCAGCCAGCCGGCATCCTCGGCGATCATGCGATAGCTTTCGAGGATGCCGCGATGCTCGCCGCCGTTGGAAAGCGTCTCGTCCTTGAGCAGGGCGTCCAGCGCGCCGTGCATCTCGGCGACGGCCTGGCGCAGCCGGGCGTGCTCTTCCTCGATATCCTCGGCGACCAGGCGGCTGACCTGCACGTGCGGACGGGCCAGCACGGCCAGCCCCATGCCCATGCCCCGGTGGAAGCGGGCCGCCGCGATCTGCAGCGGCGCCACCGCGATGCCGTCGGTGGGCACCAACTCCTCGCCGCCGACCAGTTCGCCGCCGGCGATCATTTCGGCCAGCACCATGGCGATGGTCTGGAGGATCTCGACTTCGGTGGCGACGTAGCGCCGCCGGGTGCGGTTCTGCACCACCAGCACGCCGAGCACGCGGCCGCCGCGCAGGACCGGCACGCCCATCAGCGAATGATAGATCTCTTCGCCGGTTTCCGGCCGGAACACGAACGCCGGGTGATGCTGGGCGTCGGACAGCGCCAGCGGCCGCGTGCGCGCCGCGATGACGCCGACCAGGCCCTCGCCGACCCGAAGGCGGGTCTGGTGCACGGCGGCCTGCTTCAGGCCCTCGGTGGCGAACAGTTCCAGCACGTCGCCGGCCCGGCGGATGTAGACCGAGCACACCTCGGCCCCCATGCCGCCGGCGATCAGCGACACCATGCGGTTCAGCCGGTCCTGGCCGCTTCCGGCGCCCGCCATAACATCGCGGGCCCGGGCCAGGAGCTGACGCGGGGTGATTTTCGACCGCGCGCTCATGCTATGCCGCCCCGGCTTTTTCCCGGGTTTCCAGGACCGCTTCCGCCTGGGCCATCAGTTCCGCCAGGATCTCGGCCACCGGCTGTTCCCGCGTCACCATGCCGACGCTCTGGCCGGCCATCAGCGAGCCGTTCTCGACGTCGCCGTCGATGATGGCGCGGCGCAACGCCCCGGCCCAGAAATGCTCGATGGCGAGTTGGGCTTCCTTTTGCTCCAATTCGCCGCGGTCGACCTTGCCGATCAGCTCGCGCTGGGTCTCCATGAACTTCTGGGTTCCGGCGTTCACCAGCGCGCGCACCGGAATGACCGGGAAGCGCGGGTCCAGTTGCATGGTCGGCAGCGCGTCGCGGGCCGCGGCGCGAATGAAGGCCTGCTTGAATTTGGGATGCGCGATCGATTCGGTGGCGCAGACGAAGCGCGTGCCCAGCTGGCAGCCGGCCGCCCCCATCTCGAGATAGGCGAGGATCGCCTCGCCGCGCCCGATGCCGCCGGCCACGAAGACCGGCACCTCGGTCACATGGGGCAGGATCTCCTGGGCCAGCACGCTGGTCACCACCGGGCCGATGTGGCCACCGGCCTCCGACCCCTCGATGACCAGGGCGTCGACGCCGTTGCGGATCAGCCGCTTGGCCAGCGACAGCGCCGGCGCGAAACAAACGACCTTGATGCCGGCTTCCTTGAGCCGGCGGATGGCGGTCCCCGGCGGCAGGCCGCCGGCCAGCACCACGTGGCCCACGCCCCGCTCGACGCACACCTCGATCAGGGCATCCAGCTCGGGATGCAGCGTGATCAGGTTGACGCCGAAGGGCTTCGCCGTCAGCGCCTGGGTGGCGGCGATTTCGGTTCTGAGCAGGTCGGGGTTCATCGCCCCGCAGGCGATGACGCCGAACGCCCCGGCGTTGGAAAGCGCGGCGACCAGGTGGCGTTCCGACACCCACGACATGGCGCCGCCCAGGATGGCGACGTCGCAACCCAGAAAGTCGCACCCCCGCCGCCAGAGCGTATTCAGTCTCGATCGGGGGGGGCGCAACATCATTCGCTTGCGGTCACTCGCCGCTCAGGCCATAGGCGTCGTGCAACGCCCGGACGGCCAGTTCCAGGTATTCCTCGGCGATCAGCACGCTGACCTTGATCTCCGAGGTCGAGATGACCTGGATGTTGATGCCCTTCTCGGCCAGCGCCGTAAACATCGTCTGGGCGATGCCGGCGTGGCTGCGCATGCCGACGCCGATCACCGACACCTTGACCACCTTGGGGTCCGAGGTCACCTGCGAATAGCCGAGGTCCTTCTTCTTGGCCTCGACGGTCAGCAGCGCCCGCTCCAGGTCGGTCTTGCCGACGGTGAAGGTCATGTCGGTCGTCTTGCCGTCGAGCGACACGTTCTGGACGATCATGTCGACGTTGATGCTGGCATCGGCGAGCGGGCCGAAAATGCCGGCGGCGACCCCGGGCCTGTCGGCCACCCCCGTCAGGGTGATCTTGGCCTCGTCCCGGCTGTAAGCGATCCCGCTGATGATTTCTTTTTCCACGATTTCGTCCTCATTCACGACCAGCGTGCCTGGTTCATCGGTAAAACTCGAAACGACCTGCGTGCGGACGTTGTACTTCATGGCCAGCTCGACCGAGCGGGTCTGCAGCACCTTGGCCCCGAGCGAGGCCAGTTCGAGCATTTCCTCGTAGGTGATCTTGTTGAGCTTGCGCGCCTTGGGAACGATCCGGGGATCGGTGGTGTAGACGCCGTCGACGTCGGTGTGGATGTCGCAGCGGTCGGCCTTGATCGCCGCCGCCAGCGCCACCGCGCTGGTGTCCGAGCCGCCGCGTCCCAGCGTGGTGACGCGCCCGTCCGGGCCGATCCCCTGGAAGCCGGCGACCACCGCCACTTCGCCCTGCTCCATGCGGCGGATGATTTCCTCCGAGTCGATGTCGGCGATCCGCGCCTTGCCGTGCACGCCATCGGTATGCACCGGCAGCTGCCAGCCCAGCCACGAGCGGGCCGGCACGCCCAGTTTCTGGAGCGCCAGCGCGGTCAGCCCGGAGGTGACCTGCTCGCCAGAAGCCACCACCACGTCGTACTCGCGGGCGTCGTGCAGGCGGTTGATGTCGTCGACGTATTTGACCAGCTGGTTGGTCACCCCGGCCATGGCCGACACGACCACGGCAACCTGGTTGCCGGCATCGACCTCTTTCTTGATGCGCCGGGCCACATTTTGGATTTTTTCGACGTCGGCGACCGATGTGCCGCCGAATTTCTTGACGATACGGGCCATGAACGACGCTCCCTGCCGCATACCAGTGGTTCTTGCGCGCCCGGCAGCCCTTCGGCCAAAAGATTTCAACAGAGCCGTGTGTAGCGCAGCGCGCGATTTTATATTCATAATGGCTAGAAGAGGCAAGGGCGCCTCTTGCCCTGGACCGGGAGTTTTCTGTGGCTCACGAATACCGACCTTCCGCCGCGTCGACGGCCTCCCCCGAGGAAATCGCTCGGTTTTCCGGATTGGCCGACGCCTGGTGGGACCCCGACGGCGACTTCAAGCCGCTGCACCACCTCAATCCGACCCGGCTCGGCTACATCCGCGATTCGGTGGCCGGCCATTTCGGGCGCGACCCGCTGGCCGACCGGCCGCTGGACGGCCTGACCCTTCTCGACATCGGCTGCGGCGGCGGTCTTTTGAGCGAACCGATGGCCCGCCTGGGGGCCCGGGTCACCGGCATCGACGCCGGCGAAAAGTCGATCGCCGTGGCCAGGGTTCACGCCGAGCAGTCGGGGTTGGCCATCGACTATCGCCACGCCGTGCCCGAAGACTTCGCCGCCACCGCCCCATCCCGCTACGACGTGGTGCTGGCCATGGACGTGGTGGAGCACGTGGCCGACCTCGATGCCTTCCTGGCGGCGGCCGCCGGGCTGTTGCGCCCGGGCGGCGCCATGGTCATCTCGACCGTCAACCGCACGCTCAAGTCGCTGGCGCTGGCCAAGGTGGCGGCCGAATACGTGCTGCGCTGGCTGCCGGTGGGCACCCACGACTGGCGCAAGTTCGTGCGGCCCTCGCAACTGGCCGACGGCCTCGGCGCCGCCGGCGTCGCCATCGCCGATCTGAAGGGAATGATCTACAACCCGCTCGCCGACCGCTGGTCCTACGGCCCGGACCTCGCCGTCAACTACCTGGCCTTCGGGGTCCGCGCCTAGGCACAAATTCGCGTTCCTCCTCGTCGTTATTGCCCGGCGAAGCCCGGGCAATCCAATAGGGCGCAGGCAGGCTGGATGCCCGGGCTGACGCCCTACGGGATGCACACATCTCGGACACCGTGCTCATCTCCCTCTCCGCCCCCTGGGGGCGGAGAGGGTCGGTCCAGCGGAGCCGGATCAAGGGAGGTGAGGTGGGGATTTCGGGCATTCCCCCGCGAACACGACGGTGGCACCTCCACCTCACCCTCCCCATCGCTGGCGCGATGGGTCCCCTCCCTCTCCCCCGCCGTGCGGCGGAGAGGGCGAATTTATGCGGCTTTCGCTACCAACCGAGATGCGTGAATCCCGTAGGAACTGATGCCGGGGCAGGACGGATTAGGGGGAAGCGGGAAAACGGATCAGTCGTTGCGCTTCGGCCAGCGGACGCGGTGGAACTCGATGCCTTCGTCGGTCAGGTCCGTCGCCTCGTCGTCGGTGGCGGTGCCGTAAATGCCGCGCTCGTCGGTCTCGCCATAGTGGATGCGCCGGGCCTCCTCGGCGAAGCGCTCGCCGACGTCGTCGCAATTCTCCTCGACATGACGGCGCAGCCTTTCGGCGGCCTGGAAGATCTGCTGGGCCACCTCGTTGGCCTTCTCTTCCATCGAGCCGGTCCTGGCCGCGCCCTTGGCCACGTAGGGCGCCATCGGCGCCTTCGAAATGGCGGTGTCGCCGCACAGCGGGCAACCGATCTCGCCATCGGCGCTTTGCGAGTCGTAGGCGGCGGCGTCGCGGAACCACGCTTCGAACTGGTGGCCAGCGCCACACTTTAGCTGGTAAAGAATCATCTTCGTTTGCTAGATCCGTTTCATGACCACGCCGAGTGTAGCGCCTTCCGCCGAAAAAATGGTTAATTCCCCCGACACCCCCATCGGCCATCGTCATTTGAAGATCACCGCGCCCTCGCCATGGGTCAAGCGGTTCGCGCCGCTGATCCCGGCCGGGGGCCGGGTGCTCGACCTCGCCTGCGGCAACGGCCGGCATGCCCGCTACCTGATCGAACGCGGCTGTTTCGCGGTGGCGCTGGATCGCGACGTCTCCGCCGTCGCCGACCTCGCCCCCTCGCCGCGGGCCCAGGTGATCGAAGCCGATCTCGAGGACGGCGGCGCCTGGCCCCTGGCCGGCCAGCGCTTCGACGGCATCGTCGTCGTCAACTACCTCTACCGGCCGTTGTTCCCCCACCTGCTGGACGGCCTGGCCGAGGGCGGCGTGCTGATCTACGAAACCTTCGCCAGGGGCAACGAGGCCTTCTCGCGGCCGCGCAATCCCGACCACCTGCTGCGGAGCGGCGAACTGATCGACGCCGTCGGCGGCCGGCTGCAGATCGTCGCCTACGAGCACGGGCGGATCGAAAGCGGCCCGCTGCCCGGCGTCATCCAGCGGATCTGCGCCGTCAACGACCGCGGGCGCAGCGCCCGCGCCGACGGCGAACCCGCCCCCCACCGTGTCGAGGCCGGACCGGACTGAGCGGACATCCTGGACCGGATTAGCCGGCAACCCCCTCCTTTACGGCCGTAATCTCCGCCCCTTACTCGTCACCCCCGGTTCTTTCCCGTCACTCCCGATTCTTCCCCGTCACTCCCGATTCTTCCCCGTCACTCCCGATTCTTCCCCGTCACTCCCGCGAAGGCGGGAGTCCAGGGCCCGGCTCCGCCTGGATTCCCGCGGTCGCGGGAATGACGAAAGGGAGAGCATCCTGCCTTTCCCTCGTTCATCCCGCGCAAACGGGTCCAGGACAAGCGACGAAGCGGTCGCCCTGGATTCCCGCATTGGCCGTTCCGACGCGCCTCGCGAACGCGGGAACGACGGCGGAAGTGTTGGTGAGGCAGTCGCCGCCTAGACCGGGCCGGCCAGCTTCAGCGCGGCGTCGAGCTTGCCCGCGGCATCCATTTGGTGGATCTCGGTGCAGTCGCCGATGTGCCGGCCGTCGACGAAAACCTGCGGCACGGTTTCGCGGCCGTGCGAGCGCTCGGTCATCTCGGCCCGCTTGCCGGGGCTCATCATCACGTCGATTTCCTTGAAGGTCACGCCCTTGGTCTTGAGCAGCGCCTTCGCCCGGTGACAGAACGGGCAGAAGGGGCTGGTGTAGATCTCGATATCGGCCACGTCTTTTTCTCCTGAACGCACCCGTGCCGGCAAGATCGCCGGGCCGAGCGTGCTTGCGATCTTGCTAATATAGGCCGCCTCTCCGTCTTTCTAAAGGCCCGGCGCGCCGACGCGGGCCAGGGTCAGCGCGTCGACCGATTGGGCGCCGGCCCGCATCAGGCCGCGCGCGCAGGCGGCCAGCGTGGCGCCCGTCGTCATCACGTCGTCGACCAGCAGCACCCGGCGCCCGGCGATGCGGCCGGCCCGGCGGGGCGGTACCGCGAAGGCGCCGGCGACGTTGCGTCGCCGCGACTGGCGCCCGAGATGGCCTTGCGAGGGGGTGCGACGGCGGCGCACCAGCGCGTCGGGGGCCACCGGCAGGCCGGTCTCGCGGCCGATGGCGTGGGCCAGCAGGGCGGCCTGGTTGAAGCGCCGCGCGAACAGCCGCGTCCAGTGCAGCGGCACCGGCACGATGACGTCGGCCTCGGCGATCAGATCGGCCCCCGCGCGCACCATCCAGCGGGCGAAGGCGGGCGCCGCCTCGGTGCGGTCGCCATGCTTGAAGCCGAGGATCAGGCGCCGGCTGGCCGGCCCGTAGATCATGGCCGCCCGCGCCCGGCGGAACGGCGGCGGATGGGCGGTGCATGCCCCGCACAGCAGGCCGGGGCCGGCGTCGTAGTCGAAGGGCAGGCCGCAGGCCTCGCAGCAGGGCGGGCCGGCGAAGGTGACGTCGCCCCAACAGGCGGCGCACAGCACGCCAGCGGCGTCGACCAGGGCCCCGCAGCCCAGGCAGCGATGCGGCAACAGGACGTCGACGAGCGATCCCAGCCAGCGGCCGGCCAGGCCGCCCCGCCTCCCGCCCCTCGCCTGCTCCCCCGAAGGAATCGCGTCCACCGCCGGCCCCTTTGCGTCATTGCGGGCGTGCGCCCGCGCCGATGATACTATATCTAGGCAAACCGCAGCGACCCCGGAGCGACGCCCCTTCATGGCCGACCCGATGACCGTCTTCGACCGCCGGACCGTGCGCCTGCATCGCGAGCGCGCGGCCAAGGGGCTGGAGAGCTTCGACTTCCTGTTCGCCGAGGTGGGCGAGCGCCTGGCCGACCGCCTGGACGACGTCACCCGGCGGTTCCCCATGGCGCTCGATCTCGGCTGCCATACCGGCATCCTGGCCGGGCGGCTGGCCGGGCGCGGCGGCATCGAGACGCTGGTGGCCTGCGACCTGTCGGAAGCGATGGCCCGCCGGGCCGGCCCGCTGGCGCTGGCCGCCGACGAGGAGCGGCTGCCCTTCGCCGAGGGCGTCTTCGACCTCGTGCTCAGCAACCTTTCGCTCCATTGGGTCAACGACCTGCCGGGCGCCCTGGTGCAGATCCGCCGCGCGCTCAGGCCCGACGGCCTGTTCCTCGGCGCGCTGTTCGGCGGCGCCACCTGCCGCGAGCTGCGCCAGGCGCTGGCCGAGGCCGAGATCGCCCAGGAAGGCGGCCTCAGCCCCCGGGTGTCGCCGCTGGCCGAGGTGCGCGACGCCGGCAACCTGCTCCAGCGGGCCGGCTTCGCCCTGCCGGTGGCGGATTCCGACACGCTGACCGTCTCCTACGCCGACCCCTTGAAGCTGATGGCCGACCTGCGCGGCATGGGCGAGGCCAACGCCGCGCTGGCCCGGCGCCGGACCCCCACCCGGCGGGCCACGCTGGCCGCCGCCGCAAAGCGCTACCAGTCCTTGTTCGCCGCCGCCGACGGCCGCGTGCCGGCGACCTTCGAGGTCATCTATCTCACCGCCTGGGCGCCCCATCCTTCGCAGCAGAAGCCGGCCCGGCCGGGCAGCGCCAAGGCCCGCCTGGCCGACGCCCTGGGCGTCCCCGAGATCCCGGCCGGCGACAAGGCCCGTCCGCGCTGAGGCAGTTGCCGAAACGCCCCCGGCCCCCCATGTTTGCGCCATGAAGTTCACAGATCCCCTGCTGAAAGGCACCCTGGTCAGGCGTTACAAGCGGTTTCTCGCCGACGTCCTGCTCGACTCGGGAGAGGCCATCGTCGCCCATTGCGCCAATTCCGGCTCGATGCTGAGCGTCAACACCCCCGGCGCCGAGGTGTGGGTGTCCCCCGCCCGCAACCCCGAGCGCAAGCTGCGCTATACCTGGGAGATGATCCGCATCGGCGACGGGCTGGTCGGCATCAACACCCAGCATCCCAACCTGCTGGCCGCCGAGGCGGTGGCCGCCAACCTGCTGCCGGAACTGGCCGGCTATACCGTGGTGCGCCGCGAGGTGAAGTACGGCCGCAATTCGCGCATCGACCTGCTGCTGGAAGCGGACGGCCGCCCGCCCTGCTACGTCGAGGTCAAGAACGTGACCATGCGCCGCGACCTCACCGCCGCCGGCGCCGCCGAGTTCCCCGACGCCGTCACCGTCCGCGGCGCCAAGCACCTCGACGAGCTGGCGGCCATGAAGGCCCAAGGGTATCGCGCGGTCATGCTGTTCCTGGCCCAGCGCGACGACTGCCGGCGCTTCGCGGTGGCCGGGGACATCGACCCGCTCTATGCCGCCGGACTGGCCAAGGCCCGGGCCGCCGGCGTCGAGACGCTCTGTTACGGTTGCCGGCTGTCGCCCTTCGAAATCACCATCGACCGGCCGATCCCTCTGGAATTCTAGGCCAACGACGGGGTAGGGTGCGCTAGAATGATCCCGCCCCTGCAGGAACGCTACCGGTCGAACACCATGCATAACGCCCGCCGCAGCATCAAGATCCATGGGCCCGAAGCCTTCGCCGGCATGCGCCGGGCCGGACGGCTGGCCGCCGAGACTCTCGACATGATCGCGCCCCACGTCAGGCCGGGCGTGACCACCGAGGAAATCGACCGCCTGTGCCACCAGTTCATCGTGGCCCACGGCGCCATTCCCGCCCCCCTCAACTACCGCGGCTTCCCCAAGTCGACCTGCACCTCGATCAACCACGTGGTCTGCCACGGCATCCCCGGCGAGAAGCGGCTGCGCGACGGCGACATCGTCAACATCGACATCACCGTCATCCTCGATGGCTGGTACGGCGACACCAGCCGCATGTTCACGGCCGGCAAGCCGGCCCTCAAGGCGGCCCGCCTGATCGACGTCACCTTCGAATCGATGTGGCGCGGCATCCACGCGGTGCGCCCCGGCGCCACCCTGGGCGACATCGGCCACGCCATCCAAAGCTATGCCGAGGGCGAGCGCTGCTCGGTGGTGCGCGATTTCTGCGGCCACGGCCTGGGTCGGGTGTTTCACGACGCCCCCAACGTCATGCACTTCGGCCGCCCCGGCGAGGGCGAGATCCTGGAGGCCGGCATGCTGTTCACCATCGAGCCGATGATCAACGCCGGGCGCTACGACGTGAAGATCCTCAAGGACGGCTGGACGGCGGTCACCAAGGACCGCTCGCTGTCGGCCCAGTTCGAGCATTCCATCGGCGTCACCCCCACCGGCTGCGAGATCTTCACGCTCTCCCCGGCCGGCCTGCACAAGCCGCCCTACGACGCTTAGAAACGCCATGGCCGAGACGCCGCACCACGTCGGGCATCGGGGGCGCCTTCGCCAGCGCCTGATGGCGGCGGGGCCCGACGCCATGCCCGACTACGAGCTTCTGGAACTGGTGCTGTTTTCCGCCCAGCCGCGGCGCGACATGAAGCCGCTGGCGAAAACGCTGCTGGCCCGCTTCGGCTCGTTCGCCGGGGTGATCGCGGCGCCGCCGGCCCTGCTGGCCGAGGTGGAAGGGGTCGGAGACGGCGTCATCGCCACCTTCAAGGTGGTGCAGGCCGCCGCGCTGCGCCTGGCCCGGGACGAGGTGATGGCGCGCCCGGTCATCGGCTCGTGGACCAAGCTCCTGGCCTATTGCCGGGCCAGCATGGCGCACGAGGCCAACGAGCATTTCCGCGTGCTCTTCCTCAATCGCCGCAACGAGCTGATCGCCGACGAGGTGCAGCAGAGGGGCACCGTCGACCACACCCCGGTCTACCCGCGCGAAGTGGTGAAACGGGCCCTCGAGTTGGGCGCCACCGCCGTCATCATGGTCCACAACCACCCCAGCGGCGACCCCACGCCGTCGGCCGCCGACATCGCCATGACGCGCGAAGTCAAGGAGGCCGGGGAAAAGCTCGGCATCCAGCTGCACGATCACGTCATCATCGGGCGGCGCGGCCACAACTCGTTCAAGACGCTGGGGCTGCTCTAACGGCTTCCCTTTGGCGGGGCCGTCAGTTGGGCTGTTCGAGGCCCTGCAGCGGAATGACGCGGGCCCTAAACATCGGCGGCTCCAGCGTGTTTTGCGATGCAAAATGCAAAGCGAATTCGGGGTCGTGATCGATGATGCGCGCGATCTCGGCCCCCGTCGCCTTGCGGATGGCGTGGTTGTCCAGGTAGATCCACACGTCTCCGGCCAGATGCATGTATTTGAGGATGGCGTGATCCATGGTCGCTGTCTCGCTGGCGAAGGGGGTATGGATCAAGACAGCGCAAGGGCCGTGCCAGGATGGGGGCGGGGCGCCCCCCTCGGCTTCTTTCTATCCCGTCGTTCCTACTTGTGGCTGCTCGAGGCCGCCCAGCGGTTGATGCCGAGGTTGACCGCGAACTGGTCGATCTCGGCCAGTTCGGCGGCGGCGAAAGCGGGATTTTCGAGCGCCTTCGCGTTCTCGACGATCTGCTCGGGCCGGCTGGCGCCGATCAGCACCGTGGTGACGCGCTTGTCGCGCAGCGCCCAGGCCAGCGCCATCTGGGCCAGGGTCTGGCCGCGCCGCCTGGCGATGTCGTTGAGCGCGCGGATCCTGGCCAGGGCCTCGTCCGAGATATAGTCCTTGGGCATGAAGGGCTTGCCGCTGGCGGCCCGCGAGTCGGCGGGGATGCCCTTCAGGTACTTGTCGGTCAGCATGCCCTGGGCCAGCGGCGAGAAGGCGATGCAGCCCATGCCTTCCCCCTCCAGCACGTCGAGCAACCCGTCCTCCTCGATCCAGCGGTTGAACATCGAATACGACGGCTGGTGGATGATGCAGGGCGTGCCCAGCCCGCGCAGGATGTCGGCGGCTTCCCGCGTCTTGGCCGCCGAGTAGGAGGAAATCCCGACGTACAGCGCCTTGCCCTGGCGCACGATGAGGTCGAGCGCCGCCATGGTCTCCTCCAGCGGCGTCTCGGGGTCGAAGCGGTGCGAATAGAAGATGTCGACGTAATCGAGCCCCAGGCGGGCCAGGCTCTGGTCGAGGCTGGCCACCAGGTGCTTCTTCGATTCCCACTGACCGTAGGGCCCCTCCCACATCGGATAGCCGGCCTTGGTCGAGACGATCAGTTCGTCGCGATGGCCGGCGAAATCCTTGCGCAGGATTTCGCGCAGGGTCTCCTCGGCCGAGCCGGCCGGCGGCCCGTAGTTGTTGGCGAGGTCGAAATGGGTGACGCCGCAATCGAAGGCGGCGCGCAGGATGGCGCGCGCCCTCTCGAAGGAATCGGCGCCGCCGAAGCTGTTCCATAAGCCCAGCGAAAGCGCCGGCAGCTTGAGCCCGCTGGCCCCGCAGCGGTTGTAGGTCATCGAGTCGTAGCGGTTGGCGGCGGCAACGTAGGGCATGGGGGCCTCATCGGAAGCGGGAACGGCGACGGTGCGATCCGACGGGCCGGGGCGGCCGGGAAGGATCGCGGCGGGAAGGGCGCGGCCGGCAACCGGCCGTCCCCGCCGCAATTTGGGGCCTGGGGCGGCGAATGGCAATCCCCGAAGGGGCGGAGAAGCCCCCGTTCTAGGTCCCGAGGGTCGGCGCTTCCCGCCGCAGGGGCATGGCCGGGGCCGGCGGCTTGGGCGAGGCGTCGTCGGCGGGCCCGAACCCGTAGGGTGGCGGATTGCCCGGGCGGTCGCGGAAGACGCCCTGCGGCGGCCGGTCCCACTCCTGGGGGAAATCGAGGCGGCCGGCCGAATCGCGCCGGACGGCCTCGTCGGTGGCTTCGAAGGGGGCCGGGCGCGCGGGCTCCGCCGCCGCCCCGAAACCGGGCGGGCAGGCGAGGATCGTCACTCCCAGGGCGGCAAGGAAAAGGCGCATGTCATCCTCCGCAGCGGGCCTTGTGGCCCGCACCCAAAGCGGCGTTGACGAGGCGGAGCGGCCGGCCTAGCCCAAGCGCAGGCGTTGGCGGGCATCGGCGATGACACCCAGGACGTCGAGCGGGGTCAGGCGGTCGCGCCGCAGCAGCAGGTGGAAGATCGGATCGGCGAACATGTCGTCGAGGGAGAGTTCGTCGAACTTCGGCGAGGCGACGGCGGCGGGCCGCGAGGAGAGCGGCCGGACATCGGGGCGGGGACGGTTGAGGTCGGTCACGCGAAGTCTCCCCGGTCGAAAGGCATCTCCTGCGAAGGCGCGGAACGTCGCCGGCTCGCCAAGAGCAAGGCGAGACTAACCGACCTCGCCCTCGCCCGGCGTGTGACCAAGCTGACGCCACGGCGGCGCAGAAGGACCGCCGCCCGGCCCCCGAACGGATTACCCCGGTCGCGCGGAAGCCTCCAGCCCGCCGGCGACGGCGGCAAGGCGGGCCGCCCCCTGTGACGGCCGTCACGGGGGCGGGCCGGAAACCGGCGTAAAATGACCCGCGACGTCGGAGGGGATGGGTTCGAACAACCAGGAAAGGGAGGGGCCATGGAAAGCACAAGCCGTCACGAGGCGGGCCTGATGGCCGCCTGGCGGGCCACCGGCGGCGCCGGCGACGCCATGCGCGAAGCATCGGGGCAAGACGAGGGATTGGCCGCCTTCGGCCTCTCGCGCTCCGTTCTTTACTGCGGCGACGACGGGCTGCAGGCCCTTTTGCCGACCATGCGTGGGTTGTGCCACGTCGACGACGGGCTGACCGTCGGCGGCTACTCCATCTCGTTCTGCCCGGTCATGGCGCCGGAGCGGGCCCCGGCCCGCTGACGGCCGCGGGCAAGCGAAACGGGGGAGCGAGGGGGGAAGCCCCCTCCTCTGCGATGCGCGGCCCTGCCTGCTCCCCTTCCCGTCACCCCCGCGCAGGCGGGGGTCCAGGGCAAGCGACGGGAGCGGCGGCCCTGGATTGACGCTGCGCGTCACCTTCGGACACCCGCTTCCGCGGGAATGACGAAGGAAAAAACGTCACCCCCGCCCCCCCTACCCGCGCCGCGCCCTCTCGATGGCGGCGACGTCGATCTTTTTCATCTCCAGCATCGCCGCGAAGGCCCGCTTGGCTTCCGCCCCGCCGGCCGCCATCGCCTCCATCAGGACGCGCGGCGTGATCTGCCAGGAAACGCCCCACCTGTCCTTGCACCAGCCGCAGGCGCTTTCCGCCCCGCCGTTGCCGACGATGGCGTTCCAGTAGCGGTCGGTCTCGGCCTGGTCCTCGGTCGAGATCTGAAACGAGAACGCCTCGGTCTGGGTGAACGCGGTGCCGCCATTGAGGCCGAGGCAGGGGATGCCGGCCACCGTGAATTCGACCATCAGCACGTCGCCTTCATGGCCCGACGGATAGTCGCCGGGCGCCTTGTGCACGGCGCCCACCGCGCTGTTGGGAAAGACCGAGGCGTAGAAGCGGGCGGCCGCCTCGGCCTCCCTGTCGTACCACAGGCAAACGGTGTTCTTGGCCATGACATCTCCTTTCGCCGGTGAAGCCCAGGGGAAACCCCTTGAGGTGATCGCGGGCGGGCGGATGTCAAGGCGGGAGGCGGCCGAGTGGCGCCTTCTCCCCTCGTCATTCCCGCGAAGGCGGGTGTCCGAAGGTGACGCGCAGCGTCAATCCAGGCCGGCCTCTCCGCGCGCTGCGGCGCTGGGCCCTGGACCCCCGCCTGCGCGGGGGTGACGGGAATGAGAGTGCGGGGGTGACGGCCGCGCGGAGCCTTTTGCCCCCCTACTCCGGATTGGCCCGCCGCCAGTCCCACGGCGCCTCGAAGGAGCCGGCCCACAGGCCGGCGCCGCGGTGCTTCGCCTCGGCCTCCAGGGCGGCGTAGCGGGCGGAATACTGCCGGCCGGCGAGCGCCAGGCCGGAGCGCACCATCGCCGCGCCCAGATCGAGCCCGCCGGCCTCGCACGTGCTGACCGCCCAGCCGCCGGCATCGCGGACCTCGATGATGCAGGAGACCTGGCCGCCGGCCTCGGCCACCAGGCGCTTGAGGGCCGCGCTGGCCTCCGCCCCGCAGGGCCAGCTTCGGCCATCGGCCCGCGTGCAGGCCTGCCCGCTCTCGGGCGCGTCGACGCCGAACAGGCGGATGCGCTCGCCCTCCACCTTCAGCGTGTCGCCGCCGGTCACCTGGGCCGGCGGCCCGTCGAAGCGCGTGACGATGGCCAGGCTTTCGGGCCGCGCCACGGTCCAGGCGTGGCCGCCCAGCAGGGGGAAGGCCGGCTCGACGTCGCGCAGCCCGACGACGGCAAGCCCCGCCAGCAGACCGACGAACAGAAGGCCCCCCCACTCCCAACCCCGCGGCCGCCTGCACCCCGGCCGCCGCCGGCGGCGCCCGGATTCGAACAGCGGAACGATGGTTTCGCGAGTGTCCGCCATGATCGCCCCCTTGGGTTGACGGGGGGATTGTAGGCCGGTTCGGGAAGGCTGGCTGCGACGGCCGTCACAGGGGGGGGAAATATGCGTGGGGATGACGCCTTGATTTCTTTGTCACTCCCGCGAAAGCGGGAGTCCAGGACCACCGCTCCGTCGCTTGCCCTGGCCCCCCACCGCGAGCGACGCCCGCTCACCCTTACAGCAACCGCCCTTGCGGCATGGCGGCGGCGGGAATTACGGTGATGGGCAATGGGCGCGTGGCTCTGCCGGTCGATACCCCGTTCAACCGCGAAGGCGGTCGGGTCCACTGCGAATATTGTCCTCACTAAGTGCCAAGAGGGAACCGGATATATTGAAAGCTGAAGCGTAAAATGATGTAGATCGCTCTCGACAGATCTGTCCGGTTCGCGCTTAAATGATGAGCCCCCGGATATGGACTCCGGGGGCTCTGTTGGATCAACGGACGGCGGCTGTATTGAGGGTTTTGGAAGCCCGGCAGTCGCCGTTCGCATATGTAGTGTTTCACCCGACACCGTCGTCTACAATAAGACTGAAACGAGAACGTCGAAAAAAATTTGCTTGACTGTGCGATTTGCCGGTCCTGCGGAAAGTCCTTTCTCGCAGCGGGCGTGGATGAGGTTATTCCAAGCGATCAATGCATCTTGTCAATCGATTGCAGTAACAGTGCACGACTTCGATTGCTGTCACTGTAATCCCGTCTCAGGCGCGGGGCCGATGCCTATTCAACGCATCGAATGAAGACGGTGAACTGTCGGGCCTGGTCGCCCACATCGGCGACCGACATCGCTTTGCCGGGGGCAGCCAATCCATAGACGATCCCGTTAGCGTCAAGGAACGATTGAACGGTGGAGGTCTTGATGGCGAAGTTGACGTTCTGCGGTATGTCGCCGGTGATGCCGGCGACATGCAGGGCGTCCAGCTTGGAGCGGATAATACCCACAACCAGGCCGGTGTTGTCGAGCAAGGGCCCCCCGCTATTACCGGCTTGCACCGGCGCTGAAATCTGGAACATGCGGCTGTCATCTCGCAGACCCGTCAATGCGCTGATACTGCCGTTGGTCAGACTGCCCCCGGACGAAAGCGCGCCGCTGTAGGGGAACCCAAAAACGACGATCTCCTCTCCCGCTCTCACCGCCCGGCCCGAGCGGAATTTCGCGGCCGGGCCCGGCAAGCCACGAACCATCAACAGCGCGAGATCGTTGGCCGCGTCCGAGGCCACAACGGTACCCGGAAATTCCTCGCTGCCGACCCTGCGCACAGTGACCCGTTTGCAGTTTCCTGCAACATGGTGATTGGTCAAAACCTTGCCGTCTTCGGAAACCACGAAGCCGGTCCCACTGCTGGCCCTTGGCCTATCGCCTTCCTGCGAAACCGCAACGGGCGCGCGCGGCCCACTCGCGGGAGCGACAAGATGCGGCCGGCTTTGTTCTTCCGAAAGACCATAGGTGAAGCGAATGGGCTCGCCATCATCGGTAACGCCATAGCCGAAACCTGACAAGCTCGTGATGGCCTGGAACTGGATCGTGGCGCGCCGCCCGTCGTTGCAGGTAAGGGTGCCAACCCCGATCTTCGCTCCGGTGTAGTGGAATCCGCCGGTGCACAAGCCGCCGGTCGTGTTTGCCATGGTGATCGTCCCGGTGCGATCCATGTACCCGGTCGCAGTCCCGTCGTAACGCTCACCCGCGTTCCCGACGAGGCCGATCACCGGCTCCGTGACGCTGCATGCCGCCAGACCGAGGGCCACGGCTAATACCCCTAACACCTGTCTCATTTGTGCTCTTCCCGGTTCTTGAGGCGATGTAGGTGACTGGCAGCATACGCGCGTATCCCGGAGCAGACCATCCCCCCCCTCCCCCCATAAAGCCAGCGTATCCGCTTCGTCCCATCGACCGGTCGCGCCGCGCGGCGCCGGGGGCGAGCGGCTCGGGATCGCAGAACACCAGGGTCCACAGTTTGGGCATGGTGGTCACCTCTTGCCCGTGGGGGTTGAATGGAGGAGACTTGGCGCATGGGGAGGATGGGAATGGCGGAAGAGAGCGGGAAGACAGTCGAACAAGCCACGCTGCCGTGGGGGGTGCTGTTCAAGGCAGCGGGCGTGGCTGTTGGCGCCTTTATTGTTGCCGCCGTGCTCATCGTTCTCTTCGCTCCGAGCGTCTATGGCCCGGCCGCTGCCCTGCGCGACTGGCAGACCTTCCTGGCTGGCATCTTCGGCTTCGCCGGCTTGATCGCCGGCGCAGTGCAGGCGAGTGAAACCAGGGCTCGCGAGGCAGAACGGCACCGGGAGACCCTCGAACACAGCACCCAGCAACAGCGCTTGAAGTTTGAGCATGAAGAGGCACGCTGGGAGGCTGATCGCCGCGCTCTCGGTGGCGCCTTACTGGCTGAAATCATTCGGTTGAATCAACGCCTGACTTCGCTTGCCAAGGCTGCGGCTGCACCCGCCAAGCACAAGCCGTTCGGGCAGTATCCAGCGATCAAGCCGCTGCTCTTGCCGGAGTACAGTTCGCGGCTCGGATTGTTGAAGCCCGAACTCGTAACGAATCTCGTTGCCTTCTTTAGCTACTTTGAGAATTGCGAAGCAGAGAGGCTCGCTTTTGGGCAAGACAAGCTGTCTAAGCCCGACATTCCGTTTGCTGGCATATGCGCTAGCACTGCCCTTGGCGGGCTTGAATGCATCAAGCACCTTGTCAAAGTCGTCAAACTCTCCGAGGACGACGCAGAAGGCTTTCTCTTCTTGGCCTCGTTTCACACACTCCCAGACAATCTGCTCAATGCCATGAGTGACCCAAATGGGGCCTTGAAAGCGTTCGTGAACCGAATCCGCGAAGTGCAAAACAGAAAGTGGCCAAGTGTGACCATTGCGCCTTGGGTTTGAATTGTCGCTGGCGCGGCGAAGCCGGGCCATCCAGCAGAGCCGGATCGAAGTGAGGTGAGGTGGGCGACACCGGCATGTCCCCCACCTCTCCCCTTCCCTCTCCGCCCCGTTGGGGCGGAGAGGGAAGTTCTTTGCCGTCGTTCCGGGATGGTGCCGCCTGAACGACTGGATTCCGGGTTCGTCCTGCGGACGCCCCGGAATGACGGGGGAGAGTGGGCGGGCCGGCCCCTTTCCCTTTGTGCCTCTGTCGTGCAGGGTTTGCCGGTCCCAGATGCCGCCCACCGCCTTGGGCTCGTATTCGCCCAACCGAATTGACATTCCATCTATAATGTGCTATTATTCCTTTTTTAGATCTCTTAAAGGTAAATAGGCATATGTGCCGTCGCTGGAAAAGGGCGGCCACCTTCGCGACGCCGGACACCCGGAAAACCGCCGGTTCCAGATTCCGGCTCTCCGCCGGGCCGCGGCCAGCATGACGACAAGGGGGCTCCTGGCGACTCCACCCAACCCTTTGAAAACAAACCAAAAAAACTCCGAAATGACGATAAATGACGATAAATGACGATAAAATTTTTTGTGATTCTGCACTTTCCTTTTTATTTTCAATTCATTAACCGACATTAGCAAAACCGCATAATCGTCATTTCCGGCCCCGCCACCCCCCTCTTGGCGGCTTCCGCGCCGGCGAAAACCCGCTATGATCCCCGTCCCGCCGATGGCACCCGGCCCCGGAGTTTCCGCCTTGATCGTCGCGCTTCGCGTCTTCGTTCCCTTCGCGCTGGGCTATTTCCTGTCCTACGTGTTCCGCGTGGTGAACGCCGTCATCGCCCCCGACCTGGTGGCGGACCTGGCGCTCGATGCCGGCGCGCTCGGGCTTTTGACCAGCACCTACTTCCTCACCTTCGCGGCGTTCCAGCTGCCGCTCGGCATTCTCTTGGACCGCTTCGGGCCCCGGCGCACGGAAGCGGCGCTGCTGCTGGTGGCCGCCGCCGGCGCCTTCGTGTTCGCCGCGGCCCCCAACGCCGGCACCCTGGTCGTCGGGCGCGGCCTCATCGGCGTCGGCGTCTCGGCCTGCCTGATGGCCGCCTTCAAGGCCTTCGTGCAGTGGTTCCCGGCCGGCCGCCTGCCCCTCATCAACGGCCTCGAGATGGCGGTCGGCGGCATCGGCGCCCTGGCCGCCACCGTGCCGGTCGAGGCGGCGCTCACCGTCACCGACTGGCGCGGTGTCTTCTGGGGGCTGGGCGCGCTCACCGTCGCCGCCGCCGTCCTGGTCTACCTGATGGTCCCCGAGAAGGACGACGGCCCCGCCCCGCACGGCACGTTCCGCCAGCTGGTGGGCGGCGTCGTTCAGGTCATGACCAGCCCGGTCTTCTGGCGCGTGGCCCCGGCCACCTTCACCACCCAGGCCTCGTTCCTGGCCGTGCAAAGCCTGTGGGCCGGCCCGTGGCTGCGCGACGTCGCCGGGTACGACCGCGCCGGCGTGGCCAACGGCCTGCTGGTCATCGCCCTGGCCATGATGGCCGGCTTCATCTTCGCCGGCGGCATCGCCGAGCGCCTGGGGCGGCTGGGCATCAAGCCGGTGGCCGTCGCCATGGTGGCCATGAACACCTCGATCGCGCTCCAGGCCGGCCTCGTCTTCGGGCTGCCGGTGCCGCCGCTGCTCATCTGGTCGGCCTTCGCGCTGTTCGGCACCAGCGGCATCCTGGTCTATGCCGGGCTGTCGCAGACCTTCCCCAAGCACCTGGCCGGGCGCGTCAACACCAGCATCAACCTGCTGGTCTTCGTCGCCAGCTTCCTGTTCCAGTGGGGGGTCGGCGTCGTCATCGGCCTGTGGCCGGCGACGGCCGGCGGCGGCTACGACCCGGCGGCCTATCGGGCCGGCTTCGGCGCCGTGCTGGCGGTGCAGGTCGCGGCCATGCTGTGGCTGGTCCTCTTCCGCAAGGCGCCGCTGCCGCTCAAGGGGTGAACGGCGGCTCGCGGCCCGGCCGCGGCCTCCCCACCTCACCCGGCGCTAACGCGCCACCCTCTCCGCCCCGCTGGCGGCGAGGGTCCGAAGGCGCCGCGCGTTCCCTCTCCGCCCCACCGGGGGGGAGAGGGACAGGGTGAGGTGGGGAGGCCGCCTAAAGCCTGAACACTGCCGTCGCCGGGCTTTCGCCCTCGAAGCCCTGCACGGCCAGGCGCCCGGCCCCGGCGTTGGCGATGACGGCGACCCGCGTCGCGGCATTGAGGATGGGCGGCGCCACCCACGAGAAATCGGAGGAGACGTGCGACCGAATGCCTTCCATCCGATGGTAGCGCCCGACGCTGTCGCTGCCGCGCGCCCGGCCCGGCACCTGGAAACAGATCCAGTGGTTGGCGGTGCTGGCCGGTCCGTCGCGCACGGCGGCCCGCGTCTCCAGCCGCTCGATGGCGCAGCACTCCCCGGGCGCCAACCCGCTCAGGGAAAAGAAGGCGGGCAGGCAGACCGGCGTCTCGGCCAGCATCGCCTTGGCCTCGGCATAGGTGCGGCACTCGTCGAACGCCTTGCGCAGCAGGTGGACCGGCGGCAGCCCGCCCTGGCGCCAGATGCCCAGGCGGTTGGCCAGCCAGTCGAGCGCCATCAGCGGCGAGGTCCAGCGCATCGGCGGCTGGTTGATGGCGGCGGCGAATCGCCCCGGCGCCATGGCGGTGGTGACGCCGGCGAAGCCCGGCCAGGTGACGTTGAGGTAGCCCCCGGCGGCGGTTTCGTGGCGGCTGACCACCACCGTGCGGCCCAGGCCGTCCAGCGGCCAGTCGAGCGTGCGCAGCAGGCGGTTGCCGCCGGCCGCCGGGTCGGGATCGGGGCCGACGCCGGCCGTGCACGACCACTCGTAGGAGAGGTTGAGCATATAGACGCCGGGCGCGCCGATGCGGCTCGCCATGCCGGCGATCTCGCCGAGATAGGGAT
This sequence comes from Shumkonia mesophila, assembly GCF_026163695.1. Classification (NCBI taxonomy): domain Bacteria; kingdom Pseudomonadati; phylum Pseudomonadota; class Alphaproteobacteria; order Rhodospirillales; family Shumkoniaceae; genus Shumkonia; species Shumkonia mesophila. Next base: position 54,374 of record NZ_JAOTID010000017.1, read on the forward strand.
TGGCCGTCTTCTCCAGCCAGCGGCGCGAGGCCAGGTCGGCGGCGCGCAGCGCTATGGGGCCGTAATGCCGGCGGGCCGAATCCACCAGCTCGGCCAGCCGCTCGGGCGCCGCGTCGAGGGCGGCCAGCGCGCCCAGCCCGCCCGCCTCGATCAGCGGGATGGCGCGCGTCCGTGCCGGGTTCTCGGGGGATCGCGTGTCCATCGTTCCCATCATAACACGTCTAGGCAAACGCCCGCCGTTGAGTACAATCGCGCCTCGCCAAATCGCCAACAACACCGCGGAGACGTCCGATGATCCCCCGCTATTCCCGTCCCGATATGGTTGCCATCTGGGAAGCCGCCAACCGTTTCCGCATCTGGTATTTGATCGAGGCCCACGCCTGCGACCGGCAGGCCGAGCTGGGCGTCATCCCCAAGGCGGCGGCCGCCGCCGTGTGGGCCCGCGGCGACAAGCCCTATACGCCCGAGCGCATCGAGCGCATCGACGCCATCGAGGCGGAAACCCGCCACGACGTCATCGCGTTCCTGACCGAATTGGCCGAGCATGTGGGCGAGGAGGCCCGTTTCGTGCACCAGGGCATGACGTCGTCCGACGTCCTCGACACCTGCTTCGCCGTGCAGCTGGCCCAGGCCGCCGACATCCTGCTGGCCGACCTCGACAAGCTGCTGGCGGCGTTGAAGAAGCGGGCGTTCGAATACAAGCTCACCCCGTGCATGGGCCGCAGCCACGGCATCCACGCCGAGCCCGTCACCTTCGGCTTCAAGCTGGCCGGCTTCTACGCCGAGTTCGCGCGCAACCGCGAACGGCTGGTGACGGCGCGCAAGGAAATCGCCACCTGCGCCATCTCCGGCGTCGTCGGCACCTATGCCCACGTCGACCCCTCGGTCGAGGCCCACGTCGCCGGCAAGCTGGGCCTGGTGCCCGAGACCCACGCCACCCAGGTCATCCCGCGCGACAGGCATGCCGCCTTCTTCGCGACCTTGGGCGTCATCGCCAGTTCGGTCGAGCGCATCGCCATCGAGATCCGGCATCTGCAGCGCACCGAGATGCGCGAGGCCCAGGAATACTTCGCCCCCGGCCAGAAGGGGTCGTCCGCGATGCCGCACAAGCGCAACCCGATTCTTTCGGAGAACCTGGTCGGGCTGGCCCGCGTGGTCCGCTCGGCGGTGGTGCCGGCGCTGGAGAACGTGGCCCTGTGGCACGAGCGCGACATCTCGCACTCCTCGGTCGAACGCATGATCGGCCCCGACGCCACCGTCACGCTGGATTTCGCCCTGGCCCGCCTGGCCAACGTCATCGACAGGCTGGTGGTCTATCCCAACGCCATGGCCGAGCACCTGAATCGCTTCGGCGGCATCCACGATTCGCAGCGGGTGCTGCTGTTCCTGACCCAGAAGGGGGTCAGCCGCGAGGACGGCTATCGCATCGTCCAGCGCAGCGCCATGAAGGTGTGGCGGAGCTTCGGCATCGATCCCGACAACCCCGACAATCCGCCGGCCCTCAGTCCCGAGGACCGCGAGGCCGCCCGGCACCCCAACCGGCTGATGTACTTCCTCTCCCAGGACGAGGCGTTCACCGGCATCCTCGGCAAGGACGACCTGGCCGCCCTCTTCGAGGTCGACCCGATGGCCTACCACACCAAGCACATCGACATGATCTTCAAGCGGGTGTTCGGCAACGCGTAGGGGCGCCGCCCACCCGGCTCAGGTGTGGAAGACCAGCTTGCCGCGGAAGTGGCGGGCTTCGCTGACCCGATGCGCCATGCCGGCCTCGGTCAAGTGGAAGGGCGTGATTTCCGGCACCGTGACGGCGCCCGCCTCCAGCAGCTCGACGATGCGCGTGAGGTGCTTGCGGTCGCGCCCGACGCTGGGCCTGAGCGACTGGACGTCGGGGCGCGGTGAAGCGGGGGCGCTGCCGCCCGAGGCAATGAAGGCGGCCCGCCCGCCCGGCCTGAGCACGGCGAACGAGCGCGTCGCCACGTCGCCGCCGACGGTGTCGAACACGGCGTCGCATCCCGACACCGCCTGGGTGAAATCGACCTTCGCGTAGTCGATGACCTGATCCGCCCCCAGCCCCCGCACGTAGTCCACATTGGCGGCGCTGGCCGTGGCGATGACCCGCGCGCCCAGGTGCTTGGCCACCTGCACGGCGAAGCCGCCGACGCCGCCGGCCCCGCCCTGGATCAGGATGGTCTCGCCCCTCTTGAGCTTCAGCGTGTCCTCGACGCTGACCAGCGCGGTCAGCCCGATCAGGGCCACCGCCGCCATCTCCATGTGCGAGAAGCGGGAGGGCTTCGGCGCCAGGATGGCGGCGTCGATGGCGATCTTCTCGGCGTAGGCCCCTTCCTGGCCGGCGGCGCACACCCCGAAAACCTCGTCGCCGACCTTGAAGTCGGCAACCCCGGGGGCGACCTCGGCGACGACGCCGGAAAAGTCGCGGCCGAGGATGTAGGGGAACCGGGTGATCTTCGAATAACTGCCGTTGCGCACCTTCCAGTCGGCGCCATTCACGCTGGCCGCCTGGATGTCGACGATAACCTGGCCCGGCCCCGCCACCGGGTCCGGCATCAGGCCGTAGAACAGCTGCTCGGGTCCGCCCTGCGCTTCGATGAATGCCGCTTTCATGTCGTCTCCGTCGACCATCGGGGATTGGGGCGCCGATGGTGACGGCCGCGCCCTCCCCTGTCAACGCGCCCGCGTCTCCCGCCGTGACGGCCCCGCTTGACCGAACCGCGATAAGCCCGCAAGCTTGCGCGCAATGCGCGAGAAACCCGCCCGTTCGCTGTCGCCCGCCGAAAAACTCGACTGGCTGCGCCTCATCCGCAGCGAGAACGTCGGGCCTGTGACCTTCTTTCGCCTGCTCGACCATTTCGGCTCGGCGGCCGCGGCGCTGGACGCCCTGCCGCGCATGGCGAGGCGCGGCGGGCGGGCCGGCACGGTGCGCGTCGCCCCCGTCGAGGCGGCCGAGCGCGAGATGGAGCGGCTGGCCGCCCTGGGCGCCCAGTTGCTGGCCCGGGGCGAGCCCGGCTATCCGCCGCTGCTGGCCCACGTCGAGGACGCGCCGCCGCTGATCGGCGCGCTCGGCCATCCGTCGCTGCTGACCAAGGCGGCCATCGCCGTGGTCGGCGCCCGCAACGCCTCGGCGGCCGGCAAGCGCCTGGCCCGCGAGCTCGCGGCCGAGCTTGGCCGCGGCGGCCTGCTGGTGGTCTCGGGCCTGGCCCGCGGCATCGACGCCGCGGCCCATGAGGGGGCGCTTGCCACCGGCACGGCGGCCGTACTGGGCGGCGGCATCGACGTCCCCTACCCGCCGGAGAACGCCGCCATTTACGAACAGATCCGCGCCGAGGGCGTGCTGGTGTCGGAGGTCGAGCCGGGCACGGCGCCCCTGGCCCGCCACTTCCCGCGCCGCAACCGCATCATCTCGGGCATCGCGCGCGGCGTCGTGGTGGTCGAGGCCAACCTGCGTTCCGGCTCGTTGATCACCGCGCGCATGGCCCTCGAACAAGGTCGCGAGGTGTTCGCCGTTCCCGGCTCGCCGCTCGACCCCCGGGCGCGCGGCACCAACGGCCTGATCCGCCAGGGCGCCACGCTCACCGAGTCGGCCGACGACGTGCTCAGGGTTTTCGGCGAGCGCCGGATGCCGCCCCGCGCCGACGACGGAACGGCGCGGCTTTCCGCCGTTTCAGCGGCGAAACCCGCGGATTCTGACCTCGAAAAGGCGCGGGCCGCCATCATCGAAAGTTTGGGTCCGGTGCCGGTGACGGTTGACGAACTCCTCAGAAATGGCCAATTCTCCCCTGCCGTCGCCTCGGCCGTGCTCCTAGAACTGGAATTGGCGGGGCGCCTGGAGCGCCATCCCGGAAACCAAGTATCACTGATCCCTGAGAATTAAGGGTCGACCGGAAACCATTCATGCCCGAAAACGTCGTCGTCGTCGAATCGCCCGCCAAAGCCAAGACCATCAACAAGTATCTGGGCGGCACCTACACGGTGTTGGCCAGTTTTGGACACGTGCGCGACCTGTCGCCCAAGGACGGCTCCGTGCTGCCCGAGCAGGATTTCGCCATGGCCTGGGAAATCGACCCCAAGGCCGAGAAGCACGTCAAGGAAATCGCCGCCGCCTGCCGCAAGGCCACCCACCTGTTTCTGGCAACCGACCCCGATCGCGAGGGCGAAGCCATTTCCTGGCACATGCAGCAGGTGCTGGGCGAACGTGGCGCGCTCAAGGGCGTCGACGTCAAGCGCGTGGTCTTCAACGAGATCACCCAGGGCGCCATCGTCGACGCCTTCCAGCATCCGCGCGATCTCGACGAGAGCCTGGTCGAGGCCTATCTGGCGCGCCGGGCGCTCGATTACCTGGTCGGCTTCACGCTGTCGCCGGTGCTGTGGCGCAAGCTGCCGGGCAGCCGCTCGGCGGGGCGCGTGCAGTCGGTGGCGCTGCGCCTGATCTGCGAGCGCGAAACCGAGATCGAGAGCTTCACCGCCACCGAATACTGGTCGGTCGGCGCCGACTTCCGCAAGGAAAGCGGCGCCGGGCTCACCGCCCAGTTGACCTATCTGGACGGGCGCAAGCTCGACAAGATGGCGCTGCGTTCGGAAGCCCAAGCGCAAGCCGCCGTCGCCACCATCCAGGCGGCAACCTTCGCCGTCGACTCGGTCGAGCGCAAGAAGAGCCGGCGCAATCCGCCGCCGCCCTTCACCACCTCGACGCTTCAGCAGGAAGCGGCGCGCAAGCTGCACTTCAGCGCCAAGCGGACCATGCAGGTGGCGCAGCGCCTGTACGAGGGCGTCGCGATCAACGGCGAGACGGTCGGCCTTATCACCTACATGCGAACCGACGGCGTCCAGATGGCCAATGAGGCCATCGAGGCCTGTCGCAAGCTGATCGGCGGCACCTTCGGTGCGCGTTACCTGCCGGATACGCCGCGCATCTACAAGACCAAGGTCAAGAACGCCCAGGAAGCGCACGAGGCGATCCGTCCGACCGACGTCTTCCGCACCCCCGAGTCCGTCGCCGGCCATCTCAACGACGAGCAGCGCAAGCTCTATACCCTCGTCTGGCAGCGCACGCTGGCCAGCCAGATGGAAGCCGCGGTGCTCGACCAGGTGGCGGTCGACATCGCCGCCGCCGACCGCTCGGCGGTGCTCCGCGCGACCGGCTCGGTGGTCGCCTTCGACGGCTTCTACACGCTTTATCGCGAGGGCCGCGACGACCCCGACCGCGCTGCCGAGACATCCGAAGACGACAGCGAACGCATCCTGCCAGACGTCAGGGAAGGTGAGCCCCTGCGTACCGAGCGGGTGACGCCCGAGCAGCATTTCACCCAGCCGCCGCCGCGCTATTCGGAAGCCAGCCTGGTGAAGCGGCTGGAAGAGTTGGGCATCGGCCGGCCCTCCACCTACGCCACCATCCTTTCGGTCCTGCAGGACCGCGACTACGTGCGCCTGGACAGCCGCCGCTTCATTCCCGAGGACCGCGGCCGGCTGGTCACCGCCTTCCTGACCAGCTTCTTCACGCGCTACGTCGAGTACGACTTCACCGCCGAGATGGAAAACCGCCTCGACGAGGTGTCGGGCGGGCGCATCGACTGGAAACGCGTGCTGCGCGATTTCTGGGAAGCCTTCAGCCCGGCCATCGACGCCACCAAGAACCTGCGCACGACGGAGGTTCTCAATGCGCTCGACCAGCTGCTCGGCCCGCACTTCTTCCGCGCCGACGCCACCGGCGCCGACCCGCGCGCCTGCCCCAGCTGCGCCGACGGCCGCCTCAATCTCAAGCTGGGGCGCTATGGCGCCTTCATCGGCTGCTCCAACTATCCGGACTGCCGGTTCACCCGCAGGCTGGTGGTCGCCGGCAACGGCGACGACCCGGCCGAGCCGGCCGCCGACGCCGGCCCGCGCGTGCTGGGCACCGACCCGGCCACCGGGCTTGAGGTGTCGCTGCGCAAGGGGCCCTACGGGCATTATGTCCAGCTCGGCGAGGCCGTGACCGAAGAGGTCAAGGACAAGGACAAACCCAAGTCCAAGAGCAAGGCCAAAGCCAAGACCAAGCCCAAGCGCGCCTCGCTGGCCCGCAACATGGCGCCGGCCGACATGGACCTGGCGCGCGCGCTGGCGCTGCTCGACCTGCCGCGCGAGATCGGCCGCCACCCGGAAAGCGGCGAGCCGATCATGGCCGGTCTCGGCCGCTTCGGACCCTATCTCCAGCATGCCGGCAGCTATGTCTCGCTCAAGGGCGAGGACGACGTGCTGACCATCGGGCTCAATCGCGCCGTCGCCCTGATCGCCGACGCGCCGGCCAAGGCGCCGGCCAAGACGGTGGGCAACCATCCCAAGGACGGCAAGCCGATCACGCTCCGCACCGGCCGCTTCGGGCCATATGTCAAGCACGGCGCCCTGATGGCCACCCTGCCCAAGGGGGTGGAAGCCGATACCCTGACGCTCGAGAAGGCCGTCGAAGTCCTGGCCGCCAAGGCGGCGCGGGGCGGCGGCAAGGGGGGTGCCAAGGGCGGCCGCAAGGCGCCCGCGCCACGCAAGATCGCCAAGCGAGGGGCCGCCGAAAGCGGCTGATTCCCGGTTGGCGTCCTCCTCCAAGCCCCTGCCGCCGTTTCCCAGCCGCGAGCAGATCCTTGCCTACATCCGGGAGCACCCGGGGAAGGTGACGCGGCGCGAGTTGGTGCGCGCCTTCGGCCTGAATTCGTCGCAGCGCCCGCAGCTGCGGGCCGTCCTCAAGGAGTTGGAGGCCGGCGGCGACATCGCGCGCGATCACGGCCGCGCCGTTCGGACCCACGACAAGCTCCCCGCCGTCACCGTGGTCGAGATCGTCGGCGTCGACGAGGACGGCGACCTGCTGGCCCGGCCGCTTACCGAGGCCGACAACCCCGCCGCGCCGGTCATCTACATGGCGCCCGAACGGCGCGGCCAGGCGGCGCTGGGGCCGGGCGACCGCGTGCTGGCCAAGCTGACGAAACGGACCGGCAACGTCTACGAGGGGCGGACCATCCGGCGCATCGCCGCCCAGGCGGAAGCCGTGCTCGGCGTCTTCGAGCGGGTCGGCGGCGAGGCGCGCATCCGCCCGGTCGAGAAGGGAAACCGCCACGACATGGTGGTCGCCCCCGGCGAAACGAAGGACGCCAAGCCCGGCGATCTGGTGCGCGCCGAGGTGCTGCCCGGCCGGCGACTCGGCCTCAGCCGGGCCCGCGTCGTCGAGCGCCTGACCAAGGGAAACCCGCCGCTCGGCCTGATCGCGCTTTACGATCACGAGATCCCCATCGACTTCCCACCCGACGCCCTGACCCAGGCCGCCGCCACCATGGCCGCGCCGCTGGGCGAGCGGGCCGACCTGCGGGACATCCCGCTGGTCACCATCGACGGCGCCGACGCCAGGGACTTCGACGACGCCGTGTGGGCCGAGCCCGACCCCGATACCCGCAACCCCGGCGGCTGGCACCTGCTGGTCGCCATCGCCGACGTCGCCTGGTACGTGCGGCCCGGCGATGCGCTGGACCGCAGCGCCCGGGAGCGCGGCAATTCCGTCTATCTTCCCGACCGGGTGGTGCCGATGCTGCCCGAGGCGCTGTCCAACGGCTGGTGCTCGCTGAAGCCGGGCGAGGACCGCCCGTGCCTCGCCGCCCACCTGTGGATCGACGCCCAGGGCAAGCTGCTGCGGCACCGCTTCGTACGCGGCCTGATGCGCTCGGCGGCGCGCCTCACCTACGAGCAGGTCCAGGCCGCCCGCGATGGCGCCCCCGACGCCGTTGCCGCGCCGCTCCTCGAATCGGTGGTCGGCCCGCTCTACGGCGCCTACCGGGCCCTTTCCCTGGCCCGCGAGAAACGGGGCGTGCTGGAGTTGGACCTGCCGGAGCGGCGGGTCGTCCTCGATGGCGCCGGCATCGTCACCGCCGTCGAAACCCGAGCCCGCTACGACAGCCACAAGCTGATCGAGGAATTCATGATCGCCGCCAACGTGGCGGCCGCCGAATCGCTCAGCCGCTCGAAAATTCCCTGCATGTATCGCATCCACGACGTGCCCAGCGAGGAGCGCCTGGAGGCCCTGCGCGAGGTGCTGGAGGGCATGGGCCTGAAACTGCCGCGCGGCCAGACGGTGAAGCCCGCCCAGTTCAACCGCATCCTGGCCCGCGTCGCCGGTACGACCGAGGCGCAACTGGTCAGCGAGATGATCCTGCGCACCCAGGCGCAGGCCGAATATTCCCCCGACAACATCGGCCATTTCGGGTTGGCGCTTTCCAAGTACTGCCATTTCACGTCGCCCATCCGCCGCTATTCCGACCTGCTGGTCCACCGCGCGCTGATCCGCCGATTCGGCCTGGGCGAGGGCGCCCTCGAAGAACCGCCGCCGGACTTCGCCGAGGTCGGGCAGCACATCTCGGGAACCGAACGGCGGGCCGCCGCCGCCGAGCGCGACGCGGTGGACCGCTTCGTCGCCCAGTTCCTGGCCGGCCGCGTGGGCGCCGTGTTCGCCGGCCGGATCAGCGGAGTCAGCCGTTTCGGCCTGTTCGTCAAGCTGACCGAAACGGGGGCCGACGGGCTGATCCCGCGGCGCAACCTGCCCCACGACACCTACATTCACGACGAGCGGCGCCAAGCCTTGCGCGGCCGCCGCTCGGGCGTGGAGTACCGCCTGGGCGACGCGGTGGAAGTGATGCTGGCCGAGGCGACGCCGATCACCGGCGGCCTTCTCCTGCATCTGATGGAAGGTGGACGGGCCAAGTCTTCCGGACGCCATCCGCGGGGTTAAAAATACGTTAAGAAATCGCGGACACAGAAAAGAAACAGGACGTGACGGGCGGCCAAAAATAGGTACAATCCGCCCATTATGGGGGGGCCGCGCTCTTTCCTGCGATGTCTTTGCCTAGCCGCCGCGACGACTGTCGGCGGCTGCGCCGGTTCCGGCGTGGCGCCAGCCGGCGTCGACGCCTTTCCCGCCCAGGCGGCGGCCGAAACCTTCGCGGCCGGCTACAGCAACATCGCCAACAAGTACATCGACTCGGTGCCGATCGGCGACCTCGCCATGGAGGGGATGCGGGGGCTGGGCGTTATCGATCCGGCGCTGACGGTGCGTCTGGCCGATGGACAGGTCGTGCTGGCCGCCGGCGACGGCGACGTCGCGCGCTTCCCGGCTCCTGCCGACGACGATGCCAGCGCCTGGGCCGCCCTGACCGTCGACGTCTCGCGCGCCGGCCGCCGCGTTTCCGGCGACCTGCGCCAAGCCTCGGTCGAACAGATCTACGAAGCGGTCTTCGACGGCGTCCTGTCCCGGCTCGATCCCTATTCCCGTTATGCCGGCCGTGACGAGGCCGGCCGGAATCGCGCCAACCGCGACGGCTTCACCGGAATCGGCATTCGCTTCCAGGTCAAAGACAACCAGGTCCGCATCACCGAGGTCATGGAAGAGACGCCGGCGGAGGTGGCGGGGCTGACGCCTGGAGACCGCATCACCCACGTCGACGGCGCGGCGACGACCGGCATGTCGTCGGCCGACGTGACCGAGCGTCTGCGTGGGCTGCTGGAAACCCCAATCAGCGTCACCGTCGCGCGCGACGGCGCCGAATCGCCCCTGACCTTTGCGATGATGCGGGCCCATATCGTTCCCACCTCGGTCACCGCCGCCTTCGAGGATGGCTTGCTGACCCTGGCCGTGCACCGCTTCAACCGGGCCACGGCGGACGTCGCGGCGCGCAAGATCGCGGCGGCGCGCCGGCTCAACGGCAACGCTCTCGCCGGCATCATCCTCGACCTGCGCGACAACCCCGGGGGCCTTTTGAAGCAGGGGATTCGCCTGGCCGACCTGTTCGTCTCGCAGGGCGAGATCCTCAAGACCCAGGGTCGCCATCCGGATAGCATGCAGTACTACGAGGCCGAGGATGGCGACATCACCGGCGGCCTGCCGCTGGTCGTCATGGTCGACGGCCGCTCGGCGTCGGCCGCCGAAATCGCCGCCGCGGCGCTGCAGGACAGGGGCCGCGCCATCGTCATCGGCACTACCTCGTTCGGCAAGGGCACGGTGCAGACGGTCGTCCGCCTGCCCAACGACGGCGAGTTCACGCTGACCTGGTCGCGCTTCGTCATGCCGTCGGGTTACCTGCTGCATGAACTGGGCGTGCATCCGACGGTGTGCACCAGCGGCACATCGGCGCAAGGCGCCGACCCGCTCAAACCCCTCATGGCGGCCCGCGAAGAGGCCGCCGGCATCCTCGTCGCCTGGCGGACGGTGGCTTTTGCCGACGGGGCCCGGCGCCAGGAGCTCCGCGCCACCTGCCCGGCCGAACGCCGCGCCGAACCCGGCGATCTCGACGTGGCCCGGCACCTGCTCAAGGACCGCCCCCTCTACGCACGGCTTCTGGAGTTGGCCAACCCGGTGGCGACGGCGGCAGCGATCCGATGACGCAGGGCCTTGACAGGCGCGGCGCGGCCTGTATGGTGCGCCGCTTGAAACGTAACTTCTGACTCGGACGGAATTGGGAAAATGGCGAAGCCCAGCACCATTCTCGTGAAACTGGTCAGCTCGGCAGACACGGGCTTCTACTACGTGACCAAGAAGAATCCGCGCACCCAAACCGAGAAGCTCCAGCTCCGCAAGTACGACCCGGTGGCGCGCAAGCACGTTGTCTTCAAGGAAGGCAAGATCAAGTAGCATCGCCCACGGCCACGCGCCGCGGGTTCGGTTCGCGCCGCTCCGCCCCCGGGATGGGAGCGGGCGGTTTGCGCTGTCCGCCGCCCATGACCGGATGACGGCCGCCGTGCGGGCGAAATGAAGTCAGGCCAGGAAGCGGCCCAAGACCGCCAACAGCGAATCGATGGAATACGGCTTGGCGAGGAAGCCGTCGCACCCGGCGGCGCGGATCTCCTGCTCGTCCTCGGCCATTGCGCAGGCCGTCACCGCCACCACCGGAATTCCCTTCAACGCGAGGTCGCCCTTGATGGCGCGGGTGGCGTCCAGGCCCGAAAGGCCGGACAACCGGATGTCCATGAGGATGAGATCCGGCGGATCGCGCCGAATCGCCGGCAGCGCCTCTTCGCCGCTGCGGAAGCACACGGTGCTGTAGCCCTCGGCCTGCAGGAGGTCGTCGAGCAGCTTCAGGTTAAGCTCGTTGTCTTCGACGATCAGAACGGTTCGTGTCATGGCCCGTGGCATCCGCTCAGCCTCCCGCCCCGCCGACGGGCCGGCCGCCACCGATCATCGGGAACCGGCGGAGTCCTGTCAAACCCCGGGGCAAAAAAAGAGGCCGCAACGCGCGGCCTAGTCTGCTCTTGAGGGAAGATCGAATGGGGAAAACCGGGAAGAGGACGATGGCCTCGTAAAGCTGTTCAGTTCAGCGCGATGACGAATTGTTCCGTTGACGACAGGAAGGCCATCCAGACGAGGACGAGGGAAAGGGCGACTGCGAACGCCTTTGCGGTTGCCATGATGCCTCTCCTTTCGGCCTTCCGACCGGCCACCGCGGCCGGACCGTCAGTATCGATAGGATGGCGCAAGATACCCGCCCTGCATGTGACGCCAGTCACACGCCCCAAAAAATCGTCGGCGGCGCCGAAATGCGCCACAACCCATGCTGATTACGGGAGACGATGCGGCCGGCCCTTTACAGGCCGCGGACTTCCTCGACCATTTCCTCGAGGCGCTCGACGTCGCGGATGATCAGCGAGTCCCGGGTCCGCTCGAGGATTCCCTGGCGGGTGAGATCGCTGAGCACGCGGGCCACCGTTTCGCGCGTCGTGCTGACCCGGCTGGCGATGTCGGAATGCACCGGAATCGGCGCGATGACGGCGGTGTTGTCGTCCTTCACGGTGTCGCGGGCCTGGCGCAGCAGTTCGGCCTGCACCCGGTTGTTCGCGGCCAGCGTACTGAGATCCATGATGCGCTCGGTCGAGGCGCGCACCATGCGGGCCAGACGCTTCATCACACGCAGCGCGATCGAGGGATACTTTTCCAGCGCCTCGACGAAATGGCGTTGCGGCAGGGCGACGATCAGGCTGTCCTCGACGGCCAGCACGGCGGCCGAGCGGGGCTGGCTGTCGATCGCCGCCAGTTCGCCGAAGTGGCCGCCGGCCCCGATGTCGTCCAGCGTGATCTCGCGTCCCGACATCGAATAGTTGACGATCCGCACGCGGCCGCGCACGACAAAGAAAACGTCCCGGGTATCGGCCTGGCGGTCGAAAACCTGCGTGCCCGCCCGAAACGTCTTGAAACGGCAAAGCTCCTCGATCTCCACCAGTTCATGTGGCAGGAGATCCGCAAGTAAATCCACGCCTTTGAGAAGCTTCGGGCCCGGCTCTGCCAGAAGCGTCTGCGTGTCGCCGGCCATCCATCCTCCCGGCCGCGAGGCCGAACCCCTCATGTGCGCTCCCCTTTCCGCGGGAAACGCGCCGTCAAGTATGGCATCCATCTTAACCATTGGGACAGCAAAAAAATGTGGGGGTAATCCTTGGAGGGCCGCGGGTGACCAGGGAGCTCGCCCCCGGGCATCCCTTTCCCGGCCGGCCGGCGGTCGCCATATTAGGGGCGCCATGAGAACCCACCTGCTTCCCTTTGTCAGCCTGCTGTGCGCCTGCGCCGCCGGCTCCGGGTCCGGCGGCGACCCCGCGCCGAACGCCGCCTGCCCACCGGCCCCCGGCGGCTGGCTGGCGCCTGCCACCGGACGGCCGGTGGCCCTTCCCGCCCTCCTCGACACCCTGGCCGGACGGCCCGCCGTGGTGCTGGGCGAAACCCACGCCAGCGCCGAGGACCATCGCTGGCAGTTGCACACCCTGGCGGCCCTGCACGGCCGGTCCCCGGACATGGTCCTGGGCTTCGAGGCCTTTCCCCGGGGCCTGCAATCGGTCCTCGACCGCTGGGTCGCCGGCGAGATCGACGAACGGACTTTCCTCGAGCAGTCGGAATGGGACGAGGTGTGGGGCTTTCCGTCGTCGCTGTACCTGCCGCTGTTCGACTTCGCCCGCATGCACCGCATCCCGATGGTGGCGCTTAACGTCGAGCGGGCGCTGGTGGCCCGGGTCGGCAAGGACGGCTGGGACGCCGTTCCGGCGGATGCCCGCGAAGGGGTCGGCACGCCGGCGCCGGCCAGCCCGCCCTACGTCGCCGCGCTGGCCCGCGTCTTCGGCGAACACCGGCCTTCGGCGACGGCCGAGGCGACCTCCGCCGACGATCCCGCCTTCCGGCGTTTCGTCGAGGCGCAGATCACCTGGGATCGCGCCATGGCCGAGGCCATCGCCGCCGGCCATGCCCGCCCCGGCGGGCCCCTGGTCGTCGCCGTCGTCGGACGCGGCCACGCGGAATACGGCTTCGGCATCCCCCACCAGTTGGCCGACCTCGGGCTGCATGGCACCGCCGTCCTCGTCACCTGGCCGGCCGGGCGCGATTGCGCCGAGCTTCTTCTCGACGGCAAGACCGCGGTGGCGGACGCCGTGTTCGGGGTGGCGACCGAGGCCGGCGAGGCAGCCCCGCAGGGGCCCCGGCTGGGCGTCCGCCTGGGCCAGGCCGACGGCGGCGTGCGCATCGAGGACGTGGCGGCCGACAGCGTCGCCGCGGCGGCCGGCCTGAAAACGGGCGATCTCGTCCGTGAGGCGGCGGGCCGGCCGGTCGGCCGTCCCGGCGATCTCGCCGCGACCATTCGCCGCCAACCCTACGGAACGTGGCTGCCCCTGAAGGTCGAGAGAGACGGCGCCCTGCTGGACCTGATCGCCAGGTTCCCGGCCAGCCCCCATCCTCCGCTGGCCGGTCCGAACCCGCACCGCCGCCCCGGCGCCGGAACCCCGCCTTGAGCGGCATCGCCACCGGCCGGCCGCGCGCACTTTATTGACAGCGTGCGGGCAAGTCCCCATCCTGATGCTAACAAGCGGCGCGGCGCCTCCGCCCCCCATTGGGGTGAGGGGCGTATACCCATGGAGGACAAGACAATGAGACGCCTTCTGATCGGGTTGGGCCTGGTGAGCCTTTCCCTTTGCGGTCCCGTGGCCGCCCAGGAGCCCAACCAGGGGCTTCTCAATGCCGTTTCCTACGACCGCATTCCGGCGGGCGTGGCGGTGACGGTCAGCCCGCTCGACAATTCCGACGACAATCTCATCCTCCAGCAGCGCTTCGAGACCGAGCTGCGCGCCCATGGCTACACGGTTTCGACAGATGGCCCGCTGGTTCTGACCTTCGGCACCCGCGATACTGTCGGCGCTTACCTGGACCGCAACCCGCGCCATGTGCTCGAACTGTCGGGCGGCGGCGGCCGCGGTGGCGGCGAGGACGCGCGCGCGCGCGTCAACGTGTTCGACAGCAGCGGCGGCGGCCTGGTGAACCCGGGCAGTGGCTCGGGCGACACCACCATCGTCACCCCCACCCAATACCGCCTCGACGCCACCATCGACGAACGCGCCAGCGGCCGCCGCCTGTGGCAGGGGTGGGCGACCGCCAACCTCGAGCAATCGGACGGGCTGGCGCTGACCACGATCATGGTTCCGGTGATCGCCCAGCACGTCGGCCAGACGGTTCGGCAGAAGCCGTTTCCGATCCAGTAACGCCGACCGGCGGCGGCAGCGATATTCCGGTCAATTCCGTTTGCCGTGATCGGTAAATCCGGGTAAACGGTCTCGGCGCGCGCCGGATGCCGGCGACCGCAAATCAGTTAGGGGAGACTTGAGCGAATGGCCAATGTCGCAGTCGTCGGCGCCCAGTGGGGCGACGAAGGCAAGGGGAAGATCGTCGACTGGTTGTCCGAGCGGGCCGAAGTAGTGGTGCGCTTCCAGGGCGGCCACAATGCCGGGCATACGCTGGTCATCGACGGCGTCACCTACAAGTGCCGCGCGCTGCCCTCGGGCGTCGTGCGCAAGGGCAAGCTGTCGATCATCGGCAACGGCGTCGTCCTCGATCCCTGGGCCCTGATGGAGGAGTTGCGCGAACTCGAGGCGCTGGGCGTCAAGTTGACGCCCGAATCGCTGCAAATCGCCGAGAACACGCCCCTCATCCTGCCGGTCCACAGCAACCTGGACCAGGCGCGCGAAAAGGCGCTGGGCAACGCCAAGATCGGCACCACCGGGCGTGGCATCGGCCCCGCCTACGAGGACAAGGTGGGCCGCCGCGCGATCAGGGCCGGCGATCTTGCCGAACCCGCCCTGCTGCCCGAAAAGGTCGACAAGCTGCTGCTCCACCACAACGCCCTGCTGCGCGGCTTCGGCCAGCCCGAGGTCAAGCGCGACGACGTGGTCAAGCAGCTGCTCGACATCGCGCCCAAGATCACGCCCTACGTCGGCGTCGTTTGGCGCACGCTCGATCAGGCCCGGAAGGCCGGCAAGCGCATCCTCTATGAAGGCGCGCAGGGCATGCTGCTCGATATCGACCACGGCACCTATCCCTATGTCACTTCGTCGAACACAGTGGCCGGCCAGGCCGCCGCCGGGTCGGGCCAGGGGCCGGGCGCCATCAATTACGTGCTGGGCATTTCCAAGGCCTACACCACGCGGGTCGGATCGGGTCCCTTCCCGACCGAACTGCACGACGACATCGGCAAGGGCATCGGCGAACGCGGCCGCGAGTTCGGAACGGTCACCGGCCGGCCCCGCCGCTGCGGCTGGTTCGACGCCGTCCTGGTGCGCCAGTCGGCCAAGGTCAACGGGCTGCACGGCATCGCGCTCACCAAAATGGATGTCCTGGACGGGCTCGACGAGCTCAAGGTCTGCGTCGGCTATACGCTGGACGGCGAGAGCCTCGATTATTTCCCGGCTTCGGCCGACAAGCAGGCCCGCGTGGTGCCGATCTACGAGACCATGGAAGGCTGGAAGGACAGCACGCGCGGCGCCCGCTCGTGGGCCGATCTGCCGGCCACCGCCGTCAAGTACGTGCGCCGTATCGAGGAACTGATCGAGACGCCGGTCGCGCTGCTGTCGACCAGTCCCGAACGGATGGACACCATCCTGGTCCACGACCCGTTTGCCGACTGACCGGCGCGCCATGAACCGCATCGACCTCAAGGGCCGCGCGGCTGTCGTCACCGGCGCCGCCAACGGCATCGGCTATGCGGCGGCCGGGCGCCTCCTCGAATCGGGCGCTGCGGTCAGCCTGTGGGACTTCAACCGCCAGGCCCTCGACCGGGCGGCCGCTGCGCTGGCCCCCAAGGGCGACGTGCAGGCGGTTTTCGTGGATTGCGGGGACGAGGCCGCGGTGGCCGCCGCCCACGCCGCCACGCTCGCCCGCTTTCCCGCCGTCGACATCCTGGTCGCCAACGCCGGCGTCGCCGGCATCATGAAGCCGTGCCTGGACTATACCCTTGAGGACTGGTCGCACCTGCTGCGCAACGACCTGACCAGCGTCTTCCTGACCTGCCGCGCCGTCGTCCCGACGATGGTGGAGCGCGGCTACGGCCGGGTCGTCATCGTCGCCTCGGTGGTCGGCCTGGAAGGCGCCCCCGGCAACGGGGCCTACGCCACGGCCAAGGGCGGCGTCATCACCTTTGCCAAGACGCTGGGCCGCGAGCTGGCGAAGACGGGCGTGCTCGTCAACTGCACGGCGCCGGCGGCCATCGACACCCCGCTGCTTGGCGATCTCAGCGCCGAGTATCTGGTGGGCGTGGCCGAGAAAACGCCGATGGGCCGCCTCGGCACCGCTGAGGAGGCGGCGGCCCAGATCGCCTGGCTGGCCTCCGAGGACTGCTCGTTCAGCGCCGGCGCCGTCTTCGATCTTTCCGGCGGCCGCGCCGATTATTGAGCCAAGCCAATGGCCGGAGCACCCCGCACCGTCGGCATCTACGTCTACGACGAGGTCGAGGTGCTCGATTTCGCCGGCCCGTTCGAGGTCTTTTCGGTGGCCGCCCGGCTGGCCCTGCGGACGGCTCCCACCGAGCCACCCCCCTTCTCGGTGGTGACGATTTCCAGGACCGGCCAGCCGATCGCCGCCCGCGGCGGGCTGGTCGTGGTGCCGGCCTGCGCCATCGACGCCCATCCCGGCCTCGATCTTCTGATCGTGCCGGGCGGTGTCGTCGACGGCGAGCTTCGGACCGATGTCATCGAGTGGATCTCGCGCCAGGCCGGCAGAGCCGAAATCGTCGCCTCGGTCTGCACCGGCGCCTTTCTGCTGGCCGCCGCCGGGTTGCTTCGCGGCCTTCGCGCGACCACTCACTGGGAGGATGCCGCCGATCTCGCGGCCCGCCATCCGGAAACCGCCGTCATAGAGGACGTCGGCTGGGTCGACGAAGGCCGCATCGTCACCTCGGCCGGCATCTCGGCGGGGATCGACATGTCGCTGTACCTGGTGGAACGCCTGCTGGGCCGCCCGGCGGCCGAACGCACCGCCCGCCAGATGGAATACCGCCGGCGCCCCTGACATCGACGGGAATCCGCGCCCGCCGACCCTTTCCATGAAACCCGTTGCCGGACCGGGCACCGCGAGACTTTAATTGTTTGGCAACGGAAGGCCGATTATGGTTCCGCTGGGGTTGCTGCTATCCTGCCCCGCGATCAGGGGTTCAAGAGAAGCGAATGGCTGAAACGCCAATCGAAGGGACGCCCGCCGCCACGCCGTCGGCGACCGAACCGGCCGCCGCGGCAACGCGGGGCGCGCACGGCCCCGTTCTGCTCGTCGATCGCTACCAGATCAACGCCGACCGCCCGCTTCCCGAGTTGTCGACGCCGTCCGCCTCGGCCTTCGCGGTGGAGGATCGCCGCGACATCGGGCGCCAGCTTTTCGCGCTCGTCTGCACGCCGGGACTGCCGCTGCGCCACCACGCCGCCACGGCGTTGCGCGGCAGCCAGGCGCTCAACCTCATCCCCCTCGTCGAATGGGGAACGGTCGACTGGCCGCCGCTCGGCCAGCGGTGCATGGTCGTCGTCTACGAACGGCCCATGGGCGGCCGGCTGATCGACGTCATCACCACCGAGGGCGGCCAGATCCTCGACCACGACCTCCAGCGGCGCGTCATCGAGCCGCTGGCCGCCGGCTTACAGGAAATGGTCGACCACGGTATCGCCCATCGCGCCATCCGTCCCGGCAACCTGTTCTTCATGGATGCGGACCGGCACTCGCTGGTGCTGGGCGACTGCGTGACGACACCGCCGGCCTTCGACCAGCCGGTCGCCTTCGAAACGGCGCCGCGCGCCATGGCGACCCGTTCCGGTCGCGGTGAGGGCTCCGTCGCCGACGACCTTTACGCCCTGGGCGTGACGCTGGCCTTCCTTCATCTGGGCGAGAATCCCGTCGCCGACATCGGCGAGGACGCGCTGATCTATGCCAAGATCGAACACGGAAGCTACGCGACCCTGTGCGGGGGCGGTCGCATTCCGCTGTTTCTGCTGGAGGTGTTGCGCGGGCTTTTGAGCGACGACCCGGAGGAGCGCTGGGGGCTGCGCGAGTTGTCGCTGTGGATCGACGGCCGGCGCATGACGCCGATCCAGAAGCGCCCGTTGCCGAAGCCCGAAACCCGCTTCCCGTTCGGCGGCCACGCCCACGTGACGTCGCGCACCCTGGCCCACGCCTTCAGCCGCAGCGTCGGCGATGCCGCCCGCGCGCTCAAGGACGGCCAGGTGGACCCGTGGGTGCGCCGCAGCCTGAATGCCCCGGCAATGGCCGACGAGATCGCCCGGGTGGTCGAAATGGCCCGCACCCACGCCGGAGATCCGCGCGGCAGCGACGACATGATGGTCGCCAAGGTCTGCATGCTGCTCGATCGCGAGGGCCCGCTGCGCTACAAGGGGTACGCCTTCCTCATCGACGCCTTCGGAACCGCGCTGGCCGTCGAGTTGTTGCGGCAGGGCAACGCCAAGGTCGGCGCCGAAATTCTCGACCAGAATATTCCCGGCATTTGGCTGGAACAGGCCGGTCCCGGCCCCGGGGTGGCGGCCCAGGTGCGCCAGTTCGAAAAGCTGCGCGGTTTCCTCCACGCCAACAATCCGGGCGGCGGCATCGAGCGCTGCCTCTATGAACTCAATCCCAGCCTGCCGTGCCAGAGTTCGCTGATCATTCAGGACTACGTGGTCGACATCGACGATCTGCTGCCGGCGCTCGACGGAGCGGCCGGCCGCGTCGACACCAAGATCCCGCCGGTCGACCGCCACATCGCCGCCTTCGTCGCCACCCATTTCGACGAGGACATCGAGCGCCACCTGCGCGCCATCGGCGATTCGACGGAAGCCCGCAAGACCGCCGGCATGCTGAGCCTTTTGGCCCTCGTGCAATGGCGCCTCGGCCCCGAAGCCCTCTATGGCCTGTCCAGCTGGATCGGCGGTCTGCTGGGCCCGGTGATCGCGTCCTATCACAGCCGCACCGTGCGCCGCGACATCGAACGCGAGGTGCCCCGGCTGGTCCGCCAGGGCAGCCTGCCCGAGCTTTTCGAACTGATCGACAACGCCGAGCAGCGGCTGCAGGACGAAAAGGGCTATCGGGCCGCCGTCGAGGAATTCCTGCTGGCCGAGAGCGAGGTCCAGGAGATCGAAAGCAGCGATTCGGCGCGCGCCGAATCGGCCGAGCGCCTGGGCCAGCAAACGGCGGCCATGACCTCGGTGGTGGTGACGCTGATTTTCGTCACCATCATCTTCCTCAACGAGATCTGGTAGGAAAGCGCCCCGGCAATGGCCGATCCCTCCTCCGACGGCAGGACCAGAAAGACCAACTGGACAGCCCTTTGGCTGTTCGTGCTGATCGTCGGGCTGATCTGGATTTCGCTGCCCACCGTGCTGATGATCGTGGTCGGCATGCCGCCCACCTTCGTCGCCTGGATCATCGACCGCTCCTACCAGAAATCGGCGACCTACTGCGTGGCCGGCATGAACTTCTGCGGCCTCTTTCCCTACCTGATGGACCTGTGGATGGGGGTGCACAGCCTCAAGGCGGCCAGCGCCATCGTCACCGACGTCTTCGCGCTTCTCGTCATCTACGGGGCGGCGGCGTTCGGCTGGATGATCTACATCACCATTCCGCCGGTGGTCGGAACCTTCCTCACCGTCATGGCCCAGCGCCGGGTGGCGCAGCTGCGCACCCTGCAGCGCCAGATCGTCGAGGAATGGGGCGAAAGCGTCGCCCATTCCGTCACCGGCCAATCCAACTAGCTCGCGCGTTTTGTGATCAGACGGGGGCCCTTCTTCGTCGCCCCCGGGAATCAAATTGCCGCGGCTCCGTTTCTCGGAAACCGCGGCTTTTGATGATGGAAAAGACGTCCTGCCGGTGCCGGCCCAAGCCGGATCAGGCGCTGACCCGCTGCTCGATGATGGCGTTGCGCACCGACTTCTGCAGCTTCTCGAAGGCCCTGACCTCGATCTGACGCACGCGCTCGCGCGAGATCCCGTACTGGCGGCTCAGGTTCTCCAGCGTCGCCGGGGAGTCCTTGAGACGCCGTTCGTTGAGGATGTGGCGCTCGCGCTCGGTCAGGGTCTTCATGGCGCCGACCAGCAGACGGCGGCGATCCTTAAGTTCCTCGCTCTCGGCGAAGCGAGTCTCCTGGTCGTCGGTGTCGTCGACCAGCCAATCCTGCCACTCGCCTTCGCCGTCCTTGCGCATCGGCGCGTTCAGCGAGTGGTCCGGGCTGGCCAGCCGGCGGTTCATGTTGACCACCTCTTCCTCCGAGACCCGCAGCCTGTCGGCGATGCGCGTCACGTGCTCGGGAGCCATGTCGCCGTCGTCGATGGCCTGCATCTGGCCCTTCAGCTTGCGCAGGTTGAAGAACAGCTTCTTCTGCGCCGCCGTCGTGCCCATCTTCACCAGCGACCAGGAATGCAGGATATATTCCTGCATGGCGGCGCGAATCCACCACATGGCATAGGTGGCGAGCCTGAAACCGCGATCGGGGTCGAAGCGTTTGACCGCCTGCATCATGCCCAGGTTGCCTTCCGAGATCAGTTCTCCCAGCGGCAAGCCGTATCCGCGATAGCCCATGGCGATTTTCGCCACCAGGCGCAAATGGCTGGTCACCATGCGGTGAGCCGCCTCGGCATCCCCCTCCTCGCGCCACCGGCGGGCGAGGCTGAACTCTTCCTCCGGCGACAGCATGGGGAACTTGCGGATTTCCTGGAGATACCTGGAAAGGTTGCGTTCCGGCGATATCTCGAGATCGAGCGTCAATGATGCGGTCATACTTCAGACCTCCCAACTTTCGAGGCCGGTCATTGGGCCGGCACTTCTCGATAAACCCAGTCTAAAGGGCGTTTCCTGATAGGGTCAATAATACCCAAGTTGGGTTGTCAGGAATAGGGGAAAATTACACGCGATCTAATTCGCACATCAAGGCGTTGATTTCAAGCGGAATTTCGGTCTCAAATCGCATGAAATTCCCGGTTTTTGGGTGCCTGAATCCGATCAAAAATGCGTGAAGTAGTTGGGATTCCACCGCTGCCACCCGCTGGCGCACGGCCTCCGGCGCGTCGCGCAGGCGATGGCGGGGTCCCCCGCCGTAGAGGGGGTCTCCCACCACCGGATGGCCCCGATGCGCCATGTGCACGCGGATCTGATGGGTCCTTCCGGTGGCAAGGTCACAACGCAGCAGGCTGGCAAAGGTTCCCACCGGGCGAATCACTTTGTACCGGGTCAGCGCCGGCTTGCCGCCGCGGGCCACCACCGCCATCTTCTTGCGATTGACCGGGCTGCGGCCGATGTTGCCCTCGATCTCGCCCTGGCGCGGCGTCGGCATTCCCCACACCACGGCGTAGTAGGCGCGCTCCAGATCGTGGTCGTGGAACTGGCGGGCCAGGGCATGATGCGCGGCGTCGTTCTTGGCCGCCACCATCAGGCCGCTGGTGTCCTTGTCCAGGCGATGGACGATTCCCGGCCGGGCGACGCCGCCGATCCCCGACAGGCTGCCGGCGCAATGGGCGAGCAGCGCGTTGACCAGCGTCCCCCCGGCGTGGCCGGCCGCCGGATGGACCACCAGACCGACCGGCTTGTCGATGACGATGAGGTCCTCGTCCTCGTAGATCACCCGAAGCGGAATGTCCTGGGGTTGCGGCAGCGCCGGTTCGGGGGGCGGTATGCTCACGGCGAACATCTCGCCGGGCTTGACGCGCCTGGACACGTCGAGGACCGGCGGCGGCGTTGGATCGCCGTCGACAAGGCTGACCCGCCCCGCCTCGACGAGCCGCTTGATCTGGCTGCGCGAGACGCCGGCCACGGCGTCGGCCAGCCAGCGGTCGAGGCGCTGGCCGCCCTTGTTTTCGGGCACGGGAACGGTGTAAGTGGTTTGGACGTCAGGGGTTGTCATCGCCGACAGAGTGGAACGAAACCATGCACGCACTCAAGGCCCTCGTCATCGGAATGGGCGTTCTCATCGCGCTCGTCATGGGAGTGATGGCCTACGGGCTGATGAAAAAGGCCTCCGACCCCGATTTCACCTTCTTCGATTTCGCCCGCCCGCCGGCCGCCGCCGACATCCGCCCGGGGGCGGCGTTCGGCGACGTCTTGGTGCCGTTGGGCCCCGGCTGCCGCATCGAGGACATGAAGCCCGACGGCAACCGGCTGTTCCTGCGCGTCGGACCGGCCGACGGGGCCTGCCAGCAGATCGTCGTCATCGACCTGGCGAGCGGCAAGATCATGGGCAACGTGAAGGTCTGGAACGCCAAGTGATCCTGCTGCCGCGGCCGCTCCTCAAACAGATCGTGGATGCCGCCGAGGCGGCCTATCCCGACGAATGCTGCGGGCTTGTCGTCGGCTATACCCAGCCGCCACAGGATCTGATCGTGACGCGCGTCGAGGTCAGCCCCAACGTCGCCGAGGACAACGCCGCCGAGCGTTTCGAGGTGTCGCCGCGCCTCAGGCTCGACGTCATGCGGGCGCTCGACGGCGGGCCGGAGCGCATCCTCGGCCATTTCCATTCGCACCCCGACCATCCGGCCCAGCCGTCGCCGCGCGACCTCGAACGGGCGTGGGAGCCCGACCTGGTGTGGCTGATCGTCTCGGTGCTCGACGGCCAGGCCATCCACACCACCGCCCACGTGCTCGACGGCGAGGGCCGGCAGTTTCGCGAAGTGTCCTTGCGCACCACCGACTGGCAGCCCTATGGCGTGCGTCCCGCCGCCAACGGCCGCGAGGAAGAGAAAGAATGAACTTCAGCAGCGACAACGTGACCGGCGCGGCGCCCGAGATCCTGGCCGCCATCGCCAAGGCCAACCACGGGCCGGCCGCCGCCTATGGCGACGATCCCCTGACCCGCCGGGTCGAGGCGCGCATCGCCGAGGTCTTCGGGCGCGAGGCCGACGTCTTCCTGGTCGCCACCGGCACGGCGGCCAACGCCTTGAGCCTTTCGGTCATGGCGCCGCCGTTCGGGGCCGTCTTCTGCCATCCCGAATCCCACATCGAATGCGACGAGTGCGGCGCCCCCGAATTCTTCACCGGCGGCGCCAAGCTGGTCCTGCTGCCCGGCGCCGACGGCAAGCTCGACCCCGCCGCCCTGGCCGCCGCGCTCGACGCCCCCGACCACGGGGTGCATCACGTCAGGGCCGCCGCCGTCAGCCTGACCCAGGCCAGCGAGGCCGGCACCGTCTACACGCCGGCCGAGGTCAAGGCCATCGCCGACCTCGCCCACGGCCGCGGGCTCAGGGTCCACATGGACGGGGCCCGTTTCGCCAACGCCCTGGCCATGCTGGGCTGCAGCCCGGCCGCAGCCTCGTGGGAGGCCGGGGTCGACGTCCTTTGCTTCGGGGCCAGCAAGAACGGCGCCCTGGCCGCCGAGGCCGTCGTCGTCTTCGACCGCGAACTGGCCGGGACGTTCGCCTATCGGCGCAAGCGGGCGGGGCATCTGTTCTCCAAGATGCGCTTCCTGGCCGCCCAGTTCGACGCCTACCTCGAAGACGACCTGTGGCTTCGGCTGGCCGGCCGCGCCAACGCCGCCGCCGCCCACCTGGCCGCCGGGCTGGCCACCATTCCCGGCGCCGCGTTCCGCCACCCGGTCGAGGCCAACGAGATCTTCGTCGAACTGCCGGAAGCGGTGATCCAGGGGCTTTTCGCCGACGGCTTTTCGTTCTACCGCTGGCCGGGCGAAGGGGCGCGGCTGGTGCGCCTGGTCACCGCGTTCAACACCCGGGAGGCCGACGTCGACGCCTTCATCGCCTCGGCCCGCCGCCACGCGGCGCCGCGACGGCCCGGGCGCCCGTAGCAAAGCTCTTGATCGGGGCGGGCGTTTCCCTTAAATGGAGGGGTCCTCGCGCGTCCCCTTCGTCTAGAGGCCCAGGACACCGCCCTCTCACGGCGGTAACAGGGGTTCGAATCCCCTAGGGGACGCCAATCATTTCAAGGGCCTAGAAAGGCCCTTTTATTTTTTCCCACAAATTTCCCACAATTCGATATGCACTTTCGCAGCTGTCCGGGGCTGCCGGGTCAGGCTCGTCAGCGCGCTGCTTTGCACTTCCTTCCTGCCGCCAATAAGTGCGGCGAAAAAGGGTATCGACCAAAAGGCCGGAACTTCCGGCAATCCCCAACTTGACGCAGCTATTGTCACGCTGGCGAAGTTCTTTCCGGCCGTGATTGATTGGCTAATGGCGCTCGAAATCAGTTTGCCCTCATAGTCTCAAGTTGCCGACGCGCCACAGGAAGGTACAAAATCGGGCGCGGGCACAGGGGATGGAGAGTTGGTACATGGCTCTCACGATACGCGGCAACCGGCCTCTGAGCGTTTTTCGGCTCAATGGTGCGGACGAAAATAGCGCCACCTTTGCTTTGGGCTGGGTGTTGGAGCGGAGTTCCAGCTATCGGCAGATCTTCATTGAAGCTGCGTTTGATGAGGCCTTGGGTATCGATGACGCCTTCATCGCGCTGCAAAAGCATGGTGAAGACGGCGGATATACCGACCTGGAGGTTCAAATGGGCCGCCGCTTCCACTTGATCCTCGAAGCCAAGCGTTGGTGGGAGCTGCCTGGAATGGAGCAGTTCTCACGATATCGCCCTCGCCTTCATGCCATAGGTGCTGAACGCCAAGCCTTCGTGTCGGTGAGTGCGGCTGATTGAAAGTATGCATTACGTCGTTTGCCGGCTGAACTGGAGGGCATCCGGATTGTTCACATGTCGTGGGGTGACCTTCAAAGGCTGGCCAAACAGGCCCGATCGCTTGCCTCGGCCTTCGAGGAAAAGCTTTGGCTTGACCAACTCATCGAGCATTTTGGGGAGTTTGTGTCGATGGAACGGCAGTCGGACAACAACGTCTTCGTAGTTTCCCTGGGTAGACAGCCGATGGTCGAAGGACAGACGCACACATGGATCGATGTGGTGGAAAAGGACCGATGCTACTTCCATCCAGTCGGAAACAACTGGCCGGTCCAGCCGCCAAACTACGTGGGCTTTCGGTACTTCGGGCAGCTACAGTCGGTGCACCACGTCGACCATTTTGAGATCGTGGAGAACCTATCCATCTACAATCCGCTCTGGCCAGAAACGGAAGTCGACCATTTTGTTTATCATCTAGGTCCACCAATGCGTCCTTCGGTGGAAGTCACGACCGGGAACATCTTCAGGAACGGCCGCGTCTGGTGTGCCGTCGACACTCTGCTTTCTGGAGCGTTCGCCACCATCAGCGATGCTAGAGATGAAACTCAACACCGGTTGGCGGCATCTCTCTGACATGATGGCGGCGGAACGCCAAGCCACTGGTATTTTGGGAGGATGAACCTACGCCATGCTGTCGGCTAACGAGCTACTCAGGATAGTCGCCGAGGCCCGAAATTTCTTGCGGCCTTTGATAAAAGAGGAACTTGCCAAGTACCCAGATTTTTGGGGCCCCTGGGTGACTAAGTCACCCGACGAAATCATCGAGCTTCATCTACAGCCAGAACACACAATAGAAGCCGCAACTCGCAAGGGCATTTTGTCGGGTATTCTCTGGTCTGCGCAGAACCGCCGCGGAGCCAACAAGGTCATTAGCGGTTGCCTGATGAACGGATGGCAGGACCTCGGTACCATGTTGCACGATTTTGATGCGGAAGCCATTCTACGGGACTGGGAAACGCCCGGTCAGCTATTTGCCTATTTTCGGAAGATGCATGACGATGGCCGCATTTCGGGCAAGCTGCTCAACTCGAAACGCTCGTTGTGGCCGATATTTTGTCAGACCGTGCTATCGGCGGCTCACTTAGTGGCGCAATATCGCACCGCTGAGGATTTTATAGAATGGCTGGAATCCTTCCGGCAGAAACCTGAAACCGCCGCTGCGCTGCCTCTGGTATTGGCCCAAGAAATTGATGGCTTTGGCTTGGCGCTCGCCTGTGACTTCCTCAAAGAGCTTGGATGCACTGAGTTTCCTAAGCCCGATACGCACATCAATTATCTGGCTGGACAGCTTGGTATCTCGACAGCCGAAAGTGACTACCGAATGATGCTCGATATCCGACGAGCCGCCGACGATATTGGAATGACCGCTTATGCCTTCGACAAGATATTTTGGTTGGTTGGCTCCGGCCGGTTCTATCGAGTGGAGGTTGGCAGATATATTCTGGACATCGGAAGGCAGGCGGACAACTTCCTCGCATATATGGAAACCGTGCCGTGGCGGGACGATCCACAACCTGCTCTGGCGACGGCATAGGAACAGCCTATATCGCAATGCCAGCTAAGCCTCGGGCGTAGAATTGGCAGCTCTACACCCGAGGCAGGTGCTTCCACCTATTCGCCAAACACCACTCGATCGATCAGGCCGAAATCCAGATAGCGGCTCCGGAGCTTGGCCGCGATGTCTCCGGCGCCGACAGCGTCGAGCGTATCGAGGCAGCTTTCCAGCGCGACCACCTGAAACCCCGACTCGGCGGGCTCCTCGGATTTGAGATGCTTTTGGTAGGCGCGCACGGCGTTGCCGCACTGGGTGTTCTGGGCGGGAGCAATCACGACGAAGCGCCCTTCAGCATAAAGGCCGTGCTGGAGCATCACCCGGCTCAACAGGTGTTCGCGCCAGAGCTGTTGTAGCGGCGCTTCCCGCAGTTCCGTGGCCATGTGATCGATGAACACCCCGACGCTGTCGCTAGCCTCGTCGTACCGTGGCCGCAAGGGTGAGATCGGCTCCTGCATCGACTCGGAGTATTTCACCTCGATCGCGATGAAACCCGACTCGCCGGTCGTGGTGATGATGCGAACGAACACGTCGAAAGCGCTGTGGTCGTCGGTGTACTGGGGGCTCCCTCGGCCGGGGGAGTGTTCAAACCAGATCGCCTCAACTCCCGCCACGAAGTCGGGGAACAGCCTCTTGAAGAAGGCCTCGGCCGTCGGGCGGTCCAGCTTGAGGGGACCGAACAGGTTGAAGCATAGGGGTTGGCTCGAAAGAAGGTTCCCATAAAGGCGGCCTTCGTCGATGAACGCGCCCAATTCCCGGTAGGCCACTTCCCGACGCACCAAGCTGGCAGCACCGCTGTCAATGAAGTTGGCTCCCGTCTTGGCCGCCGCGAAATTCAGGCGACTGCCCAGCTTGCGGCGCTTCCCCTCCCGGTTTCGGTGGTAGCCGACCGGAAGGCCCTGCTCCTGCCGCCAAAGGGATTGCAGAAGGCGGGCAGCCGCACGAAACCGGGTGTCGTATGGCTCATGAACCCGATTGGCCTTGAGGATCGGGGCAGGGATGAGGGGAATACGCTCGAATTCGTTTTCCATGAATGGCTCTCCTGTCGTTTACGGAGAGTTATTCGAGACGAATGCGTGTGAGTTTACGCCGTTTGGCAACGCTTCAAAGCATCAGCGCAGAGCCATTGTCACAAACGGTGAAGATATCACGGCTACTCCTCGTCACGGGACATTAGTTCTAAAATCATTGAAGCGTACTTATTCGTGCGAGGTTTGACAGAATCTTCGGCGTTGCAGCCACGCTCATTTCCATGAGTAGAAACAACCGAGTCGCACACCGCGTCGCGTGACATGTATTCTTGCACCCTTAAAGCAAGCTCGTTCATTCGAGGTTTGACAGAATCGTTGGCATTGCGGGCCCGCTCAATTTCGTGAGCAGTGACAATTGCGTCCCGCGCCTGATCCGGAAAGCACCTCCCAATCCACTCCCGCGTTTTGGGATGCCCCAAATCGGTCAATATCTTTCTTGCCGTTCGTTCAACCTTGGTTCCAAGCGGATATGGCACCTTCTCTATATGCGTCAGTTCAAGATCGACGGATGAACCCGTCTGGAGGTTGCAAAATCGTTGCTCGGCGCAATTAGAAACGCCAATTTTGCAAGCGGCTCGCTCACTGTCATAGATAACGTACACATCCCGAGTGGGAGGTTTCATCGTCGTTCATTTCTCACATAGGGGTTATGGAGGAACCCACTCTCGCTTGACAGTCGTACTAGTGCAAGCTTGGCGGGGGTCATCCCAGTCGAACCGGCACCCGGACGAGATATCAAATGTCAGGTTCTGGCTACCAGTTACGTCTCTCCAGATGACGGGGACTCCGATAGTGGCCGTCCGCTCGCACCTCGCACCGTTTAGCGGGCAGATCGAAGGCGGCAATGACCCGCGTGATCAACTCCACTGCGAACAGCTTGCGGTCGGCGTAAACGGTAAAGCGGTTATCCGGCACGTGATAGACGATGCGGCCTCGGGGGAACTCCTCGTACTCGCACACCATGACTGCCGTCGGGATTCCTTGTCGGCGAAACGCCGCCTCACCCATGGCTCCCAACTCGGACCAGTACTCGTAGTGGCCCTTCGCATGGGTGAGACAATCCCCGTACAACTCGGCCTGGGGCAGTGGCGTTCGATCACAGACCAGGGCGAGACCCGCCGCCTCATCCGGGACGAACCAAAAGATTCCTACATGGGGATTACCCATCCCTCTCCTCGCTCACCAAACGCCAAGAACCACCCCCTCTAGCGAGCGATGATACAAGAGGGGGCGGCTCGTGCGGTCTGCCGAGGCAGTTCGGCTCTTACTTGGGGGGAAATGCCCTGGTGGCGCTTCCCTTGCCGATGATGGTGTCGCCCTTGGCATCCAACGCCATCACGTCGAACTTGTAGTCATGGGAGCCCATCGGCGGACAAGGGCCGACGTAGGAGAAGGCGCCAGCGGGGATTTCCCCCTGCCCGGTATAGGCCAAGCTCCCGCCTCCGTGCTGGTACGACGGGACATCGAGGTCGGTCATGCGGAAGTTGAGGGTTTTGGTCTCAGCCGGAACGCCAGTCAATTTGAAGGCGGGCGACTTGCTGGAACACTTCGTGACCCCCTGCCACGAAAAGTCGACCCCGATAGAGGCCGCATTCGGGGCCTCCTTGGTCGTCTGGCAGGCCGCCAGAATCGTGGCGGCAAAAACGGCAGAAAGCGAAAGGTACGTTCTCTTCATTGGTTTCCCCCATGTTGAGAAGACACGGCACCCGCCTTGCGGGACCAGGCTTCGTGACGAGAATCCCCTTCGATTCGTCCGGCGAAGGTGGATATTTACGTTCTTAGGTACTCTGGTGCAGCGAGCCCTGGGCAGCTGCATCCATAAGATGAAGTGTGCCAGGCCACACGGTCAATAGGGAGTTTTGCACTATGCGATAATTCCCTGTGATGTTTCGCGGCCATGCCAAAGCCACGCAAATCACTGTTCTCCAAGCCCTACGCGGAAATCATCCGCCGCCTCATCGAGCGGCGGAAGGAAATTGGGATGACGCAGTGGGACCTAGCGGAGGCGTATGGGGAGGATCAGTCGTTCATCAGCCGGATAGAACGGCTTCAGAGGCGGTTGGACGTATACGAGTACACCGTGTTCTGCCGCATCCTGCGCATCGATCCGGGGGAAATCCTGCGGCCGGTTTGGGATGTCGCCTCGCCGGCACAAAAAGACAGGCAGTGAGAAAGCCCCGCTACGGCCAAGAAAGGCGCTCACTTGGACGGCAATGGGATGTCACTTGGAAACGCGGACTTTTCAACTCGAAAATATGCCACCTGTGGCGCGACCGATCTCCCCCAGAAGCTGAGCAAGGGTGTCCAGCGCTTTGAGGACTTTCTGTCGCTCCGCCTCTCCTTCCGAAAGGTGTTCATTCTCTGCACCAATCATGCGACGAATGATTGCCGGCGCCTCGTCCTCGAATGGGGGCAACTCCTTGAGCAGGTTCAACCAATCCCCTTCGGCCTCGGCGGCGGCTTCAATGGCCCGGTTCAAGCAGTGCCGAATGATTACCCGTGAGGTTTTGTCGATTGCTTCGGCTCGTTCCAGCCACTGCAATATCGGTTCAGCCGTACCATCCTCAGGAGAAGGTCGGGAAGGGAGATGGTACCAGGGCGCATCGCTTGATAGGCGTTCAAATGTACGAAACACGGGCTCAAAGCTCGCCAATGGATATCGTCCTGGCATGTACGTCCGATGGCGCCACAACTCCAGAATCAAATCCGCCGCTTCCCGTTGCGCTTGCGCCCGCTCCGGTCCGGTCGTCGCCTGCGCCTTCTCCATCAGTTCGGCCAAGTAGTGGGCCATCCAATGGGTGGTGACGTCCTCTTGGCCGTTCCGTTCAAGCAAAACAACTAGGGCCTTACCCAAGACGATGATTCTGTCCTGTGCCGTCAAGCAGGTTTCCTCCTGGTTGCAGGACAAAAGCTCGACTTGTGGTTCGCCGGCGCTCTTCCTCCGAGTCGTCATAAATGTGCCCATCCTTGGCTCGCTCGACTCTTACCCAAATCACAAGATTCCGACTTGTTCGCCGCAGGAGTGCGTCCAACCCTCCAAAAGACGCTAGGAGACGACGCCCTCGATGACGTTCGGAATATGGATCACGTTCATCCCAATATCCCCACAATTGCGATCGAAAAACGATTCCCAAGGAAGCGGAATGCCACAAGCGCTCATCATCATGTGCCGTCAGGCCCAACAGACGCATGAGCGCGGGGCGTGGCGCAGCAGGTGGATATTGGATTCGACCCGATAGGGGATCATGCTGGTCAATTCCGCTCGGGACGTAACGACCGGCGGTCAGGTGCGACAAACGAAACCGAGTTGGAAGTACACGTTCCGGATAAGAACGTTCGGGAGGAAAGGCAAAGGTGTCCGGATCCGCAGCCGATTGCAGAGCTCGCATCAAAGCGCCCGAGGTTCTGGGATTGGCCAGCGCCGAAGAAATGCTTACGGTTTCGTCTCCGAAACTGTGTCTCTCGGACCACCGGCCCGAGACAACTAAACAATCCTGGTGTTCGGCGTCGAAAAGCATGTTGGCGAAATCGTCGCTGGCAACACCGTCCAGCCAGAGTTTCTCTGTTTCTTTTGGCGGCCGGTGTAGAGAAAGCCGGGGCGGCGACGGATCACGGCGGTCGGCAATCCAGCGCCCATCTGAGCGGCTCAGTCGGTGATCCTCGATCCATCGATTCCATTCACCCGCCACACCATCCTCGACCACGAGAGATGTCGTCTCGAAGAGTTC
Source organism: Shumkonia mesophila (assembly GCF_026163695.1). NCBI lineage: Bacteria > Pseudomonadati > Pseudomonadota > Alphaproteobacteria > Rhodospirillales > Shumkoniaceae > Shumkonia > Shumkonia mesophila. The sequence goes on from NZ_JAOTID010000017.1 coordinate 85,640, forward strand.
TCCAGAAGCACACATCATCCCGTGGATGGTTAGATAGAAATTCAGGTTGTCGGCCTTGGAATAACCGCCACGCGATGTATGAGTGTCCTCGCCCCGTAATACGCCTCGCTTCAGTCGTTGGTCGTTTCGCCAATCGAGACTGGCACCGTCAACGGAAAAACGCTTGCACCATGCGGCAACACGCGGACCTACATCCCTGGCGGTTAGTCCGAACACTTGCCCAATGGCACTGAACCCGTAGCGGGATAGATCGTAGTCGAATCGGCAATCATCCTCCATCGCTGGTATTCCCGGAGAAAGCCAGTTGTCCGACGAATAGGGATAAGGAGGGCGGGGCGCAGGCGGATGACGGCTTACACCAACCCGCTGAAGGTCTAGCAGTGCCTCCGCATCGATAGTCCCCGGCAAGGCGGCCTCTACGGCGAGACAGGCATCCCGAGCATAAAGCCGGATCACGGCGTGGGGCAGGCAACCGGCGCCAACCGCATGACGAGCGATGGCAGTTACATGAGGTGCAATCATGGCCGGGTGATCGAGAGCGGCGCGGGATAGCGCCATCAGAAGGAACAATCGAGCATGCAGGTGATAGAACGTTAGCCGCCGGTCGACGAAGGGGCCCGCATCGCAATGATCCATCCAGTCCACCAGATGGCCGAGCGCACCAGTTGCACCAAACATGCAGAGGCGACGTACGGCGTGTGCCGCACGCCAGCGCATCGTGATCTCCGGCGCACCAAGCGTGGCCCACACCAGCCCAGCAACCGCCTTTTCAATGTCCGATTCCGGTGCCAGTGCTTGATCCCACGGCCCGTCGCCGTCTTCGGCATCCAGTATCAGTTCGAACCGATCAAGTGCGAACCGGAGAATGTCCAAGGCTTCGGTGGGAGACACGGGTTTGGACAGCTCTTCACCGAGGGTGAGCAAATTCGATGAAGAGATCCCGTCAAGATGGGTCGCGGCCGCTTCCGCAAATCGGCGAACGATCCGCTCGCGTGGCCATTGCAGAAGCGACTCCAGATCCTGAATACGGAATGCAAGCCCGAAGTCACTCCCCATCAGTTCCAGTGCCCTGCGTTCTAGAACCTGCTCGGCGGCCACCTTCACCGCAGTCCGGATATCTGTTCCCGGCCACTCCTCGGCAAAACTTTTCAGTTCCCAGATGACACGCTCTGCGGAGAGCCGGCGTGAACCGACCACTGCTCGCACATAGCCGGATTGAAGCGCCCGTGGAGTCCGCCTTCGGATTTCATGAAGGCAAGGCACTTCTCGGAGGCGTTGGTCATCGGCATTTTCCGCGACCTCCAGGATGGCATCGAGCTCCTCGGAAGAGGCCCACGACTGCCCCCCCAGAATCGACTCCCAGTCGGGTAGCGACCTATCCTCCCGGACAGGTTTTGAAGAAAGCTCTGATGCGTACGATCGGTCCTCCGCAGGATTCATTTTGGCAAGACGGTCGTCAAGGCCGCGCGTATCCAGTCCATTCCTTCTGCCTACGGCGACAATTTCTTCCAAGTCGTGTCGCCCTCCACTTTCCACCAACACATCCCGGCAGCGGGTCGAAAAAATGACATCCTTGAGCGAGAGTGAGGCCGTATGGCTGAACAACGCTTCGAGGCTTTCTCCTCCTTTCCAATGAACTCCAAGCGTCTCCAACGCTGCCGCCGGGCCGGGTGCCATCAGGCCACGCCGGACGAGGTCCAGCGTCACACAGGGTAGAGTTTCGTCCAGTAGACCCCGACCACGATCTCGCCAGCGACTTACAACGGCTAACGCCGAGGGTGGGCAAAGGCGGGCCAGCGCTCCAGCAATCCGTTCCCAGGGAAATTTATGGTCCGCTACGACTTCTACCGCCTCGGCCACTCTTGAAACGCGGTAAGCCTCGGCTGAACCGGCAACGGCGTCTTCCACACCTGGCTTGTTGGCAAGTGCAAGAATGGTCTCCAGGCGCTCGCGTGCTTCGAAATCGAGACGGTCCAAGATTCGTACCGCCTCATCGAGACAGCCACGCGTCAGGTCGATATGACTGGTCAATACCGAGCGGGCCAAAGATGCGTATGAACGAGCCGTTTCCGTCGCTCCCAACCGGGCAGAGGCGATTAGCAGATCAGCTTGATCGGCAAAGCGATGCGAGGCTTCGCCGGTTGCGGCATGCCGGGTAGCGGTTCTGGAAAGCTGGATAAGGAGCGGAAATTTCGCGATGATTTGACGTCGTGCCACCCAATCGTTCAACGAACCGACAAGCTCGGAATCGGCAAAGCCCAGCCGTAATGCCGTATCGAGTGTTAACCGAGGAATGATTTTCAGAACGTCGTCGAACCGCCACGAACTGTACCGGTAGTCATTTTGTGCGATCTTCTTGGCATGTTCCGACAGCGTGTCCGCGACGGACCTTGTAGCTAAACTCCCGAGGAGGCCCTTAGCCCGAGTGAAAAACATGGGTAGCACCGCCCCATAAAAGCGCTCGAACTCTTGAAGGGTCTCTCCCTTCAACCTGGTGGCTTTTTTCTCTTTGAGGCTTTCAGGTTTAAGATCGTCGATTCCACAATCCCGACCGTGAAGCACCGCATCCAACGAAGCTGCGCGCAATAGAGTGACGCGGTCGTCTGGAATGTCCCCAACCGGCGTCGGCAAATGATCACGAAGCTCAGGCCGGTGGTGGGCGAGCAACGTCCCAGCTAGTTCTCGTTTGCCCACGACGGCAAGCCACTCCGCCAGGATTACGGCGCCATGGCGTATTGTGGAGATGTCGTCGTCCGGATAAGACATTCCGAGTTCATCCGAAGGGCTGGATTCTAACAAGAGATTGCCCAATTTCAGCGCGACGTCGTCGGAAAGGCCCATGGACACTTCGTCCATAGCGACGAGGACGCCGAGGTGAAAGAAGACATCCGGTTCGTCCACCGCGCACAGTTCCGACAGCAGGTCCAACTGCCCATGATCAATCAGGCGATCGGCCAAACACCTCCCAAGCCTAACCCGAACCCATGGGCGCCAGTTCAAGCTGTGTCGGTACGCAGCTTTTGCCCCGGCGGCGATCAGCCCAGCATGGGTCAGCGCAACGAGCGCAACGATGAGTTCCTTGATTTCGTAGCGCTTTTTTGCGCGCACACTGTCGTCGATCCAGATTGCCGCCTGACGTATATGGGGCAGAGCCTCGGGCAGAAGCGTTTTTGATAAAGCGAAGACCTCCGCTCGATCCGCCAAGCCCCACCCCTTCCAAAGATCGCGATGTTGACGGAACAACAAATCGGCCACGTCGTCAGGCCGCATTGTCACCGCGAACAGGTCGGCATTTTCCCGGATGAACTGGGCTTGACGAGTCTGTGTGGCGGCCTCCTCTGCCACTCGGATGAACAGCTTCGCAGCGTCAGCTTGACGCCCATCCCGAAGAGCCGCACGCAAGGCATACGCGATGCGCATGCGAACGATGTCGCGCCGGGTAAGCGGATCGGTTTCGGCCGGACCATCGTCACTCAGCGCCAGCGTCTGCAACCCGTCCTGCCGCCCCGCCTCGTAGAGCAATCGGGGTAGCGCCATGGCTACATAGGCATCGTATCCGGCCTGCGCCTCAAGACGATCGGCCGCACGGGCGTAGTCTTCGGTTTTGCCAGGGAACTGTTGGCGGAACCAATGCTCAACCGGCTCGTCGCGGAACTGGACACCATCCTCTCGGATCAAAAGTGGCTGCGGTAGATCAGCGACAAAACTCTGGATGGCACTCTCCGGAACGCCGGCCGCCCGGGCGAGCACGGGCACCGGCACGAACGGCGGCAACTGGCCTAGCAGAAAGCAAAGCTGGTCCACAATATCCGAGATCTCGGTGGTCTCCCGAACTGCTGTCAGGGCACGCTCGACCTCCTCCGCAATTAGGTCATCCACCGTGCGGCCGGCCGGTCCAAGCATGGCGATGAGCGTTTGTCCGTCCTCAGGGTTCCTTGCAAGGAAATAGAATTGGACGCGGGGATTCCCGAGGGTGAGCCGATGGAACGTCTCGGCCACCGTGTCATCAGCATCGGGCAACCGACGGCGAAGATGTGCGGTGGTTTCCGCTGGCGTGAAACCTTTAAGCTCAATAACAGGCTCTTGTGAATGAGCCTTGAGCTTCTCCACTCTGTGCGGACGTGCAAAGGCTACGATGCGGCAGCCGTCTGGGGGGGATTCCTGGAGCAGCCCCCATACGAATGCCGTGTCGTGTGCTTCTTCCGCAGCCATGGCGGAATTGTCGGCCGCATCCAGCACGATGACGACGAGAGCATCTGGATTACGTGCCCGGACCGTTGCGGCTGCCTGTATCAGACGGGTTCGGAACGCTTCATAGTACTCGTGATCCTCCGCCCTCAAAGGCAACAGCGGATCGCACAGGCCCTGTATCGCTAGCTCATTGCAAATCTGCGTCAACGCCACTCGAGGCAAATGTCGAGGCTGCCGAAGCCGGCGATAAGAACCATTACAAAATCCATCAAACACCACCGTCTTCGATCCAGATGGCATCAGTGAGCCAAGGATTTGCGCGAGGACGGTTTTACCGGTGCCTCCTGAAGCGGTCACCACCACCGGCCACTTTGCCTTAACGACGACATCGGCCACCGTCTGGTCATGCGTTCGCTGAATTATCGGGCCGCAGTCCGGAAAGTCCGCAGGCGCAGGCAGCAAGTCGCGTTCAGTGACGTTCAGTACTGCGAGCAGCTTGTCCCGATTGATGGCGGGGTGGTTGCGTGCCTCCGGCAACGCCTCTTTTCGCACCAGTTCGGTGAGCCGAAGTGCGACATCCGGATCGAAACCGGGAATGAAAGCGCTTAGCTCTTGTCCCAACAACACCGCCTGGGAATTGTGGTCCGGCTCTCCACCAGGCATATCGACCAGCCGCACGAAGGCGCAAAAGTCGTCATCGATCAGCCTGGTTTCTTTCTTAAGCCGATTGTAGGCGTTGCGGGCGTACCCCTTGAGGCTGCCACAATCGCCAGCGCGGGCTGCGGCCAGCGCCGTTACGACATTTTTCGAAATCGGCCGGTTCGTGACCAGAACGAACGATAGGCGATTGTTGACCACCTCCCGCCCCAACTCCGCAACAAGCTCGGAATACCGTTGGGCGAAATAAGACAATGGTTCGTCGAGGTCCGATGCCGCGAGAGGTATATCGGCTCGGGTAGTCGAGTGCTTGTGCTGATAGTATCCAATTCTACTGGCTTCTCGAATGTTTTCGCTGCCGTAGTACTCAGCAGTGTCGATGCCCAACTCGCCCGATCTTACCGATAAGCCTTCGGCCCTTGATGCACCTTCAATTTTCACGGCAACCAGACGACATCCCGGATCGACATCCGTTGCCAACAAACGTGTGAGTCGGCGGGCTGTCCATTGGATGTGGAAATCGTCTCCGGCGTTGCTTGCCCGAGGTTTGATCAGATCGTCAGTCACGGAACGAGTGCCCACCAAATCCGAGATGATGCCGTGTGGGCTTCCCCCGCGGCCTCGAAGGAACCCCACATATAAAGAATTTGTATGCAAAAGCCCTAATACGGAAAAAAGAGGGCAATAAGGATAACTCCTGCGCAAACCTTGGATTGCAGAAGAGCATACCGTACCCAAGAGCTAGAAACAGCTTCAGAACGTCGTTACGTTTGACTGCGGCAATTCGCGCGCCCGTTTGGCGAGCAAAATCGATGGACTGAAGACGGGAGAGGCAGCCTCGCAGGCTTGAACAGCTTGGACCGATCCCGCAAAGCGAATTTCTGATCTCGGGTCAAGTTCGTCCATGAAGGCAGCCTAGAGCCCATCTTTGACATTCGGTTGGCCGACCGCAGTGCTTGAACTCGGCCGTTCAGTCCTGCTGGCATCGAACAATAGCAGCGGCGCCCACCAAGCCGGCGCAGGCTACCAAGGCGAAATGCCGTCACGGCGCCTGCCATTCTCGTAGCCAAGCTTCACCCTCGGCAATCATCTCTGCAATAGGGTCACCAGAAAGATCGGCACCTCGATTTCGTCCACTGCCGGCCACCTCGAAACATTGAAAGAATTTGTCCGCGATCTGCTGTGCGAACTTTTCCGGCCACCACTGGGCGAGAATCTCGGCTTGTCCCGGATAGTCTTCGGTCGCTGTCGACCCGCAGAAAAGTGCGCTCGCGGTCTCGCGGAGTGCCCGATCAGCGGTGGCAAAGACATATTGCTGATTGGTGTGTTCACGTTGTGCAACTAGCCTGAGGAACTCACTAAGGTAGGTAATATCCCATGCCGCATTACGGGCACCTGCGATCGCTCGTTCGCGATCCTCTGCCCTTAGCTGTTTCATCATTTTGCCTGCACGCACCGTCGGCCCAAAATGACGCGCGGCATAGACGGCTGCGGGACCGGCAAAGATGAAATCGTCGATCATCCAATCGAGTAGAGCGAACATGGCTGGGGGTTGCCTGCCCACCTCAAGTGTGAGTCGAGCCATTTTCAAGGAAACGATATAGTTTCGCCTCCAACGCTTTAGAGGCCGCACGAGGTCGTGCGGTTCGAGCGGTGCAATCGGGCCAAGGTCGATCTTGTGGCACCGCCGCATTGCGATGTCGATCCATTTGGTGGCAGCACCGCGATCCGCCGCCCTAAACCAGGAGAGTTCTCCTTGCGCCGAGGCGTTACCAACGGAGGATGCTAGTTCGTGAAAGGCGAGCCCCGGCTCGATATCAAGATTCATTGCCTGCGCGAATGCCATTAGGTTGATGGCAACTTCCGTCGGATAGTCCCATCGACGCGGCGTCCCTTCAGTCGCGAGCCTAGCCATCCGCGACGCGAGATTCCGATCAACGAGGACTACGGTCGAGATCTCGTCGATGTCCTCGGCATAAGTAAGTGCGCTTAGGTCGAGGAGCCCGACCGAAGGCGGAATCCAACCCGGCACCAGACACTCCAGCCGTAAAAGGCGCTCTGCGATTAATCGCACATCGGCGAGAGGGAAATCCGGATCGAGAAAAACCACAAAACTACCCAACGCCGCGCTCCATAGGGACGATGGCCTCCCCCCGCCGCCGCAGATCTGCACACCAATAATAGATTCCCTGCTTAATGATATCGATCACAGTAAGTAAGCAGGTGAACAGCTTCCTACCTGTCACGGCCGCCTTATGTGATGGTCGATCTTGATGCAAAATTGAGCTTTTCTACTGGGCATGTATACGATGATCTAAACATTGTTGAGATAAAATTAGGAGGAAGGCACCTCATAGGTCCTGACATGAGACCGAAGTTTCCTCCGGTCATAGGTAGAGCCCAGGATGGTGTTGATGCCCGATATGGGCGGTGATGGC
>NZ_JAOTID010000018.1 GCF_026163695.1 Shumkonia mesophila
CCCCCCCCCCCCCCCCCCCCCCCCCCCCCCCCCCCCCCCCCCCCCCCCCCCCCCCCCCCCCCCCCCCCCCCCCCCACGCCGCGGCCTCGCCCACCTCACCCGGCCCGGCTGCGCCGGTCCACCCTCTCCCCCCTTGAAGGGCGGAGAGGGAAAGGAGGCGGGCTATCCCGCCCTGCGACCACCTTCCGGCGCGGCTTGTCCTTGGCGAGGAAATGGGCGGTGGAATCCTGGGCGCCCTTGTCGATGTGGTGGGCCGGGAGTTCGTTTCCCCGCGACGCGGGAAAGCTTGTGATAGGCGGCGACGATCCGGCAAATTGCACGCTGCCAAATTACCTTTAGGGTGGCCTTCAGAATTTGGAGAGAGGAGAATTCCATGACCCCCGACGAATTGCGGGAGATCTATCGCGGTTATATCGATTGCCTGAACAGGCAAGACTGGGACCGGCTCGGCATGTTCGTTGATGATGCGGTGGAATACAATGGAACCCCTGTCGGACTGACAGGCTATCGCGGAATGCTGGAAGGCGACTTTCGGGCAATTCCCGATCTTCACTTCGGGATCGAACTTCTGATTTCCGACCCGCCCCGCATTGCGAGCCGTCTGCATTTCGACTGTACGCCGCGCGGCATGCTGTTTGACCTTCCTGTCAACGGCAAGCGCATCAAATTCGAAGAAAATGTGTTCTATGAATTTTCCGCCAGGCGAGTTCGGAAAGTGTGGTCGATCATCGACAAGGCAGCGATCGCGCAACAGGTCTGAAGCGTTCGGGGAACCCGTAAAACGGCCTCACCCTCGAGGCGGTCGAAGGGCGTGCTGTGTCCTCCGCTCTACCCCACCCCTTGCGCCGCCTTCCTGCGCGGCTTGTCCTTGGCCAGGAAGTGGGCGGTGGAATCCTGGGCGCCCTTGACGATGTGGTGGGCCAGCAACTCGGTGGCGCGGGGGGCGTCCCTTTCCAGCGTCGCCTCCAGGATCAGCTTGTGCTCGCGGAAGGTGGCGTCCCTGGGGATCGAGGTTTCGACCAGCGACAGCATGCGGTAGCGCTGGCTCTGGTTGTACATGACGCGCTGGAACTGCAACAGCCACGGCGACGGGCAGGCCGAAATCAGCGCGCTGTGGAATTCGCGGTTGCGGTTCTCCCATTCCAGGCCCCAGCGGGCCTGATCGTCGTTCAGCTTCTCCTCGACGCGCGACAGCTTGTGATAGGCGGCCACCACCCGGCCTTCCCAGTCGAGGTCGCCCGCCTCGATGGCCTGGGCCAGGGCCCGGCATTCGAGGAACTGGCGCATCTCGGTGATGTCCTTGAGATCCGATAGCGACGTCGGCTTGACGATGAAGCCGCGCTTGCCCGAGGTCAGCACCAGGCCGTCCATGGTGAGGCGGGCCAGGGCTTCCCTCAGCGAATTGATGCCGATGCCGTATTCCTCGTGCAGCTTGTCGACGCGCAGCTTGGTCTCGGGGCGCAGGTTGCCGCACAGAATGTCGCTGCGCATGCGATCGTAGGCGAACTCGACCACCGTCTTCGGCGACTCGGGTGCGGCTTCCCCGGGGACGCTTTCCGCCGCCGGGTCGGGCTTCGCGCCTTCGCCCCACGACCGCCTGTTCCGTGCCACCGCCCGAACTCCCATATCATCAAGGATAGGAAGAAAATTACACCATCGCCGGCGGGGGCGAAACGGATTCCGGCGCCTTTCGAAAAATATCGATTTTTTCGAAATGTTCCCAATATTGATTTGACAGGGGATGAGCCCGAAAATCATACTTTGGATGATGCTTCGCCCCGCCCGATGAGAGAAAGGGTGCCCTTCCCGATGTCCGACGCGGAACCCGTAGACTGGCGCACGGCCCCGAATCCCCATGGCCTGGCGGGCATCGAGTTTCTGGAATTCGCCACTTTCACCGACGCCGAGCAGGAAGAACTGAAACGGGTGTTCGGGGCGCTGGGTTTTGCCGAAGCCTCGCTGCATCGCTCGAAGAAGGTGACGCGCTTCAACCAGGGCGACATTAACTTCATCCTCAACACCGAGCCGGACTGCTTCGCCCGCTCGTTCGCCACCGTGCACGGGGTGTCGGTATGCGCCATGGCGCTGCGCGTCGCCGACGCCAAAAAGGCCCATGCCTTCGCGCTGAAGCAGGGCGCCCAGACCTACAACGACGGCACCATCGGCCCCGGCGAGCTCAGGATCCCGGCCATCCGCGGCGTCTACGGCAGCCTGATCTATTATGTCGACCTGTTCGGCAAGAAGGGTTCTATCTACGACAAGGACTTCCGGCCGGCTGGGGGCGCGGCGAAGCCCGCCGCCGCCGGGCTGACCCGCATCGACCACGTGTCCCTGACCGTGCTGCCCGGGCGCACCGCCAAGTGGGTCGACTTCTTCAAGGACCTGTTCGGCTTCCACACCTGGTCGCACAACGTCTTGCGCGACCCCGCCGGCTCCGTCATCAGCAACGTGGTCAGCAGCCCCGACGGCACCGTCCATTTCCCGATCAACGAATCGACCGACACCGGCACCGACGCCAACCGCTTCGTGACCGAATACTTCGGCGAAGGCATCCAGCACATCGCGTTGCAGACCGACGACATCTTCGCCACCGTCCGCGCCATCGAGGCGGCCGGGCTCAACCTGCTGCCGATACCGGGGCGGGTCTATGACGAGATGGCGGCGGCCGGCAAGCACCCGGCGGCCGAAGTCAGGGCGCTGCGCGAGCACAACATCCTCCTCGACACCGAGGGCGGCGGGCGGTTCCGGCACGCCTACACCCATCCCATCTGCAACCGCTTCTTCTTCGAGATCGTCGAGCGGGACGGCTACACCGGCTTCGGGCGCGCCAACGCTTCCGTCCGCCTGGAAGCCCTGCGCGAATTCTATGGCGCCCGGCACCGCGTGGGCGCCCCAACGGAGTGACGGCAATGACGACGACGCCCCGGACCGACCGGCAACCACCCCTGGCGGGCGGCCTCTTTTCGGCCCTCGATCACCTGATGCCGCTGAGCCCCGAGGCCCGGGTCTTCTGCGTGCTGGGGCCGGACGACATCGACGTCGACGCCATCGACATCATCAACAAGCGCTTCGCCGGTCGCGGCAAGGACGCCATCTGGCTGCCGATGCGGGTGGCCGCCGAAACCTTCGATGCCGTGGTGAAGACACTGGACCTGGTCCAAAACATCGCCGGCATGGCCATCCACGATCCCTACCAGGCGGCCATCCTCCCCCATCTCGACCACCTTTCGCCGCTGGCCAAGCTGGCCGGCGCCGCCGACGTGGTGCGGCGCACCGCCGACGGCCAGTGGGAAGGCGACATCGCGTTGCTCGACGCTTTCAGGCGCACGCTGCGCGCCGAGGGGGTGGACGCCAAGGGGGCCCGGGTGTGGCTGGTCGGCGCCCGCGGCGGCGCGGCGGCGGCCTTCGCCCTGGCCGAGCGCGGCATCGCCACGCTGACCATCGCCGATCCGCGCATCGGCGCCGCCACCGAGCTGGCGGGCCGCGTGCAGGCGGCGTTCCCCAGGGTTTCGGCCTCGGTCGGCGTGCCCGACGCCCACTCCATCGACATCGTCATCGACGGCGCCGCCCCTGGCGAGCCGGAAAACGCGCTGCTGGCCTTCGACCCGGCCCGCCTTCGGCCCGAGGCGCTGATCGTCGATGGCCTGGCCCGCCCGCGCCTGAGCCCCTTCATCGAACGCGCAGCCGAGGCAGGCCTCACCACGCTGGCCGGCGACCTCGTGCAGGCCAGCCTGATGAACCTCTACGAGGAATTCTTCGGCTTCGGCCGGCTGCCCTACAAGGACGCCACCATCCGCCATCCCATCTGCCCCGACGCGTAGGGCGCGACGGCTCGCCCCCACCCCAGCCCTCCCCCATCGAGGGGGAGGGGGAAAAAGGCGAGGCGACGCGGCACTTCCCTCCCCCCTTCGTGGGGGAGGGCAGGGAGGGGGGGGCGCCGCGCGCCAGGGCTCGCTATTCCCCCGTCGGTTCCGGGGGGCGGCGGATGTGGCATTCCAGCAACTCGACGGCCTTCTTGGCGTCGCGCGCCAGGGTGGCTTCCATGATCAGGCGATGATCCTCGAACAGGTCGGGCGACAGGTTCGGGCTCTGCATCGAGGAACGATGCGTGCGGTTGTGCAGGTCGAAGACGATGTGCTGGAAGCGCAGCAGCCACTTCAGGGGGCAGGCGGCGATCAGGGCCTCGTGGAACAGGCGGTTGCGCTCCCACCACTCGGCGAAACTGCCGGACGGCTCCTCGGCGAAGCGCTGCTCGACGCGATGGAGGTTGTGATAGGCGCCGACGATCTGCCCTTCCCACTCGTCGTCGCCCTGCTCGATGCTGGCGCGAAGGGCATAGGTTTCCAGCACGACGCGGGTCTCGACGATGTCTTCGTTGTCTTCCACCGACACCGGCGGTACCCAGAAGCCGCGCTGCCCCCTGGCCGTCACCAGGCCCTCGGACACCAGGCGCGACAGGGCTTCGCGCAGCGGGCTGGTGCCGACCCCATAACGGGTGCGCAGTTGGGCGATGCGAAGCTTTTCGCCGGGCTTGAGCTCGGAAGCGATGATGTCCTTGCGGATGCTCTCGAAGGCCTTGCCGATCAGGGTGTTGGAATGATCGGACGTGCCGGGGCGTGGGGCTTCTGAACTCATCTTAAGGCTTCCTCATGGGCCGTTGGCCCCAGTCTAGGGCATCGCGGCCGGAAGGAAAGGGCGGAGTTGGCGCCGAAATCCGCCGTTTCCGATTTTTTAGGTTAAAATCGAAAAAATACCGTTGCACAAAAAATATCGATTTTTTATGATTTATGTCAACCCCAATGGCTGATGGGAGATAAACGGGAGCGGCCGGTTTTTTCATCGCTCGCCCCCCCGCCCTTCCGGCACAGCCGCCCCGCTCCCGCGGGGCCGTCCGACGGGGAGAAAACGTGAGGCAGGAGTATCCGACGATGGCCCGACCGATTAGCCCTGAAGAGAAGGAATACGCCCAGCAGCTTCTGGCCAAGGCCAGGGCGGCGATGAAGGCGATCGAGGAGTACGACCAGGCGAAGATCGACCGCCTGTGCCAAGCCGTCGGCTGGGCCACGGCCAACGAGAAGACCTTCACGCGGCTGTGCCGCCAGGGCGTCGAGGAAAGCGGCATCGGCGACTGGGACGGCCGGCCCGGCAAGCGCTTCAAGATCATGGGCATCCTGCGCGACTGCCTGCGCCAGAAAAGCATGGGCATCGTCGAGGAGATCCCCGAAAAGGGCATCGTGAAATACGCCAAGCCGGCCGGCGTCATCTGCGGCGTGGTGCCGATGACCAACCCGACGCTGACGCCCTCGGGCGAGGGCGTCCTGGCGCTCAAGGCCAAGGACGCCATCATCTTCGCGCCCCATCCGCGCACGAAGAAGACCTCGTTCGAGAACGTCGAGATCATGCGCGAGACGCTGCGCCGCCTGGGCGCGCCCGAGGATCTCTTCCAGTGCGTCGAGACGCCCAGCATCCCGCTGACCCAGGAGCTGATGGCGATCTGCGATTTGACGATTGCCACCGGCGGCCAGCCGATGGTGCGCTCGGCCTACAGTTCGGGCCGCCCGGCCTATGGCGTGGGCGCCGGCAACTCGACCATGGTCATCGACGAGACCGCCAACGTCGAGGAGGCGGCGCGCAACACCCGCATGAGCAAGACGTCGGACTTCGGCTCGGGCTGCTCGGCCGACGGCAACCTCCTGGTCCACGCCTCGATCTACGACGCGCTGCTCGACCAGCTGATCAAGGAAGGCGGCTATCTCGCCAGCGACGAGGAAAAGGCCAAGCTCCAGGCCGCCATGTGGGACGACCACGGCGGCAGGACGCTCGAAACCATCGCCCAGGCGGCCCCCAAGCTGGCCGAGAAGGCGGGTTTCAAGATCCCCGATGACCGCAAGTTCATCATCGTCAAGCAGGACAAGATCGGCAAGGAGCACAAGTTTTCGGGCGAGAAGCTGACCACGCTCATGGCCTACTACAAATTCAAGGATTTCGACGAGGCCTTGGGCATGGTGCGGGCGATCTATGACGTCGGCGGCAAGGGCCATTCCTGCGGCATCTATTCGTTCGACGACGACCACATCCACCGCCTGGCCCAGGTGGCGCCGGTCAGCCGCATGATGGTGCGCCAGCCGCAGTCCAAGGCCAACGCCGGCTCGTTCACCAACGGCATGCCGATGACGTCGAGCCTGGGCTGCGGGGTGTGGGGCGGCAACATCACCAACGAGAACATCTCGCTCAAGCATTACCTGCAATACACCTGGGTCAGCCGGCCGACGCCTGAGGACAAGCCCTCGGAGAAGGAACTGTTCGGCGAGTTCTACAACAGCGAAACTTTGTGAAGCACCTCCCGTTGGAAACTCCCGGGGACGGGTCCCTTCCTGCCCTTCCCCGGGCAATTTCACCGGAGAGAGCCTGGAGAGCGCCATGAAGGACCTGGTTTCCCATCAACTCGTGAAATACCTCGAAGACCGGGGGGTCCGGCATATCTTCGGGCTGTGCGGCCACACCAACATCGCCGTGCTGTCGGCCATGGCCAACAGCCGGCTCAAGTTCGTCAATGTGCGCCATGAGCAGATCGCGGCGCACGCGGCGGACGGCTACGCGCGCGCCACCGGCAAGACCTCGGTGCTGCTGACGCATCTCAGCCCCGGGCTCACCAACGCGGCGACCGGGGTCGCCAACGCCTCCCTCGACTGTACGCCGATGGTGGTGATCGCCGGCGACGTGCCCAGCCACTATTTTGGCAAGCACCCGCACCAGGAAGTGAACCTCCATGCCGACGGCTCGCAGTTCGAGATCTACCGCCCGTTCGTGAAACGGGCCTGGCGGGTGGATAAGGCCGAGCTCTTCCCCGAGATCATCGAGAAGGCGTTTCTGATGGCCGAAAGCGGCCAGCCTGGCCCGGTGCTGGTCGACGTCCCGATGGACGTCTTCTCGGCCCAGATCGACGTCTCGCTGTTCGACCGCCTGAAGGGCAACGCCAAGACCCTGAAAAAGCCCTCGCTCGACGAGGAGACGGCGGCGACCATCGTGCGCGCACTGGGCGAGGCGGCGCACCCGCTGCTCTACGTCGGCGGCGGCATCGTGCTGGCCAAGGCGGCCGACGAACTGATGGACTTCGTCGACCACATGGCCATCCCGGTCGCCCACAGCCTGATGGGCAAGGGCGCCCTTTCCGACGATCATCCGCTGACGCTGGGCATGAGCGGCTTCTGGGGCACCAAGTTCATCAACCAGCAGTGCCTCAAGGCCGACTGGGTGCTGGGCCTGGGCACCCGCTTCAAAGAGGCCGACTGCTCGTCCTGGTACCCCGACTTCACCTTCAACTTCCCGCCGTCGAAGCTTATCCACATCGACATCGACCCTTCCGAAATCGGCCGCAATTTCCCGACCGAGATCGGCGCCGTGGCCGACTTGAAAGCCGCCCTCAAGGTCTTGAACAAGGTGGCCCGCCAGATCTACCCGAAGGCCCGGCGCAACCCGGGCCTCGAAGCCGAGATCGCCGCCTATCGCAAGGAGTTCAAGGCCTCCAACGTCAAGATGGCGACCAGCGACGCCTTCCCGATGATGCCCGAGCGGATCCTCGCCGACGTGCGCGCCGCGCTGCCGCGCGATGCCTTGATCACCACCGACGTCGGCTGGAACAAGAACGGCGTCGGCCAGCAGTTCGGCATCTTCACGCCGGGCAGTTTCATCACGCCTGGCGGCTACGCCACCATGGGTTTCGGCCCGGCCGCCGCACTGGGCGTCAAGATGGCCTGCCCGGAAAGAACCGTGCTCTCGCTGGTCGGCGACGGCGGCTTCGGCCAGAACCCGGCCATGCTGGCGACGGCGCGCGAGGAAAACCTGGGCGTCGTCTGGGTGGTCATGAACAACAACGCCTTCGGCACCATCGCCGGCCTGCAGAAGGCCCACTACGGGCTCACCTACGGCACCACCTTTCCCAAGGACGGCGACGAGTACATCCCCAACTACGCCGAGGTCGCCAAGGCCTATGGCGTGGAAGGTGTCAGGGTCCGTTCGGCCGACGCCTTCAAGCCGGCCCTGGAGGCGGCCCTGGCTTCCGGCAAGCCCACCGTGATCGACGTCGCCATGATCAACAACCCGACGCCGACCAGCGGGCATTGGAACATTCTCGACATCTACTCGCCGGACAAGAGCGTTTCCCACGTGGCAACCGACTGATCGGGGAATGGACATGAAGCTTCCCGCCCGCGTCGTTATCGAGGACGAGGTTCTGCGCGACGGCATGCAGAACGAGCAGCGGATCTTCTCGGTCGCCGAGAAGCTGGGCATCGTGCGCGGCCTGGAAGAGGCCGGCGTGACGCGCATCCAGGTCGGTTCGTTCGTGCATCCCAAGTGGGTGCCGCAGATGGCCAATACCGACGAGGTCTTCGCGGCGCTCACGCGCACCGAGGGGGTCGTCTATACCGCGCTGATCCTCAACGACAAGGGGCTGGAACGGGCGCGCTCCGCCGGCGTTTCGCATCTCAGCATGTCGATGTCGGCCAGCGAAAGCCACAACCGCAAGAATGCCAATTGCAGCCGCGACGAGGCCAAGGTCCGGGTCCGCGACATGGTGACGCACGCCAAGGAAGCCGGCATTACGGTCAGGGCCGGTATCCAGTCGGCCTTCGGCTGCGCCTACGACGGGGCTATCGATCCCGCGTTCGTGCTGGGGGTGGTCGAGATGTACCGCGATCTCGGTGCCGACGAGGTCAACCTCGCCGATAGCGTCGGCCTGGCCAACCCCAAGGCCGTCTACGAGATGACGGCCCGGGCCAAGGACATCCTGGGGGGCAAGGCCGAGGTGTCGCTGCATCTGCACGACACCCGCGGTTTGGGGTTGGCCAACATGGTGGCCGGGCTCGAGGGCGGGGCGACCGTTTTCGACGCCGCCCTGGGCGGTCTCGGCGGCTGCCCGTTCATTCCCGGCGCCACCGGCAACGTCGCCACCGAGGATGCCGTCTTCGCCCTGGAGGAAATGGGGGTCGCCACCGGCATCGACTGGCGCCGTCTGGCCGCCATGGTGCCGGGGATCGAGCAGGCGGTGGGCCGCGCGCTGCCCGGCCGCATGGCCCACCTGGCGGGCGGCGCCTGCACAAGCCCGGCCAAAAATTAACATCGTGTAGGGGTTTACCCCCAACTTGATCATGGGATGGTAAGTCGCGAACGCCATAATGGTCGTCAAGAACAGACGATTCCGCTGAACGGGATCAATGGAAGAAGGAGCAGACCATGGGCCGATCCACGCCTTCGGCGGAAAAACTGGCGGCGATTGTGGCCGGCACCCGTCGTGGAGACATCGAGAACGCCGGCATGGTGACGTCCGGGCATCTGGCCCAAACCGCCGCGAGGCGGGGAACCGAGCCCCAGTATTCGCTGGCCCATTTGACCGTTCTCGGCTGCCCGCCGCCCGAGATGACCTACATCGCGGCCCGGGCCGGCTACGATTTCGTCAGCCCGCGCATCATCCACATGGGCCTGCCCGGCGAGAGCAACTACGCGCTGGCCGAAAACCCCGAGATGTTGCGCCAGACCAAGCGGGCGCTGGCCGTCACCGGGCTTAAGGTGCACGACATCGAGCTGGCGCGTATCTATGACGACATGCACGCGACCCGCTACCTGCCGGCCATGGAAGTGGCGGCCGAACTGGGGGCGCGCGCGGTACTGTCCAGCATCTGGACGACCAACCGCGGCTACGCCATCGAGAAGTTCGCCGAGGTCTGCGATCTCGCCCAGCCGTTCGGGCTGACGGTCGATCTCGAATACGTGCCCATTGCCGGGGTCAAGACGCTGGCAGGCGCCGTCGACGTGCTGCGCACCGTGAATCGCCCCAACGCCGGGCTGATGATCGACACCCATCATTTCCACCGGGCACACGACAGGGTCGAGGACCTGGACGGCCTGCCCGCGGAATGGTTTCACTTCGCGCACCTGTGCGACGCGCCGACCGAAATGCCGGCCGACCCCGAGGAGATGACCCGCATCATGCGCGAGGGGCGTCTGTACGTGGGCGAAGGCGGTGTCGACATCGCCGGCATTCTCAATCGCCTGCCGCCGATGGTCTATTCGATTGAACTGCCGAACCTCGCTCGGGTCAGGGAAATGGGCTACGCCGAACACGCGTTCCGTTGCCTGGAATCGGCGAAGGCCTATGCGGCGGCGAAGTTCAGCAGAATCGACGAAACGTCCTACCGCCTCAAGAACTGATCGACGACGCAATTTGGCGACCCTCCTTCCGGGGCTGCACGGCGTCGAGGAACGATGCCGCCCCCGGGCAAAAGGCCGCAATCCATATCTGGACCCACCGAGAGGGAACATTCCATGAGCCGATCCATTCTGGTTCTCAACGGACCGAACCTGAACCTGTTGGGAACACGCCAGCCGGAAGTCTATGGCCGCACCACGCTTGCCGACGTCGAGCGCGACTGCCAGGCGAAGGGCAAGGCCCTCGGCGTCGACATCGACTTCCGCCAAAGCAACCATGAAGGCACGCTGGTCGACTGGATTCACGAGGCCAAGGGCCGGCACGCCGGCATCGTCATCAACGCGGGCGCCTACACCCACACCTCGGTCGCCATCATGGACGCCATTGCCAGCGTCGAGCTGCCGGTGATCGAAGTCCACATCTCGAACATCCACAAGCGCGAGCCGTTCCGCCACCTCTCCTACATTTCCAAGGTGTCGGTGGGCATGATCTGCGGGCTCGGCCCGATCGGCTACCTGCTGGCGCTCGAAGGCCTGGTCGATCATCTGGCGGCCAGGAAATAGGGGGCGAATGGTGCCGGAAAGTCATCTGTCGCCCGCCCTGGCGGGTATGCGAAAACCAATCCAGGGCTCGACCATCCTGACGGGAACCATCGCCGATCCCGTCGCCCATGTCCAAGCGCCGGAATCGATGGGGGCGTGGTTCGCCGAACGCGGCATCGATGCCGTGTGGCTGCCGTTCCACGTTCGGCCCGAGGGCCTGGCGGCCTTCGTCGAGGGGGCGCGCGCGCTCGTCAACCTGGCCGGCTTCACGGTGACCATGCCGCACAAGCAGGCCATCGTCCCGCTGCTCGACGAGGTCAGCCCGCGGGTCGGCCGCTGCGGGGCCGCCAACCTCATCCGGCGCGAGGCCAACGGGCGACTCATCGGCGACATCGCCGACGGAATCGGCTTCGTTGCCGGCCTTCGCGACAGCGGGGTGGCGATCGCCGGGCGTACGGTTGGGCTCATGGGCGCGGGCGGCGCCGGGACCGCCATCGCCTGGGCCCTCGCCGAGGAAAATCCGGCGGCGCTTGCCATCGCCGACCTCGATGGCGCGCGCCTGGACCGCCTGACCGCCGACATCGCCGCCGCCTTCCCGAACGTCAGCGTCAGCCGCGGCTGGCCCGACCTCCGCGCGTTTGACATCGCCGTCAACGCCACGCCCTCCGGCTTGCACGCGGGCGACCCGTTGCCCTTCGAGCCCGGCGATCTGCGCCGCAACGCCACGGTGGTGGAAATCATCATGAAGCCGCCGGTCACTCCGCTGATGGCCCGGGCCGCCGCGCTTGGCATGAAAGTCGTCCCCGGCCAGCGCATGCTCGACGGCCAACTGGCCATCTACGCCCAATACCTTGGCCTGGCCTGAGGCCGTTCCGGCAAGAAAGGCGTGGACCTGCCTTCGCCGAAGCGAAGCTCCGGCTTCGCGCAGGCAGGTGCCCGGAACAAGTCCACGGCTGTCCGGTTTAAATTTTTCCGCCATCATGACGAGTTTTTCAGATATCCAACACTCTCCCAAATCGTCATGCCCGCAACAAGTCCGGCCATGACGATAAAAAGGAGAATTGTCGCTCTGCCATGCAATCCTAATCCTTAAACCGGACAGCCGTGCAACAAGTGCGGCCATGACGCGTGGGGGGCGGGCCGGATACCCGCCCTTTTCCGTGATGCCCGGACTTGTTGCGGGCATCAACGACTTCCCTTGACGGGAGTTAACATCGACGCTCTGTATTTCCAAACCCCACACAAAATGTTAATTTTCTCGCAAACCAAGGGGAGGCGGCGGCGTGCTGACTTTGCGGCAGATCGAGGTGATCCGGGCGATCATGGTGGCCGGCACCGTGAACGGCGCGGCACAACTCCTCAACGTCTCGGCACCGGGCGTCAGCCGGGTCATGAAGCACGCCGAAAACGTCCTCGGGATGCGCCTTTTTTCGCGCCGCCACGGCCGCTTCATCCCGACCGCCGAGGCCAAGGGCATCGTCGATCAGGTCAACGACATCTACCGCAAGGTCGAGAACCTTCAGTTCTCCATCGATTCGCTTAAGCGCGGCGCCGCCTCGGTATTCTCGTTCGCCTCGGTCCCCAGCATCTCGCAGTTCGTGATGCCCAGGGCCGTCAAGCGTCTGAGCCAGAAATACCCCGACCTGGTAATGAACATCGACATCCTGAAGATCGAGGAAGCCATCGACTACCTGCTGTTCCGGCGCGGCGAGCTGGTGGCCATGAGCTATCGCCTCGACCACCCGGGCATGGTCTTCCATCCCCTGGCCAAGGGCGAGCTGGTGGCCATCGTCGCGGAAGAGCATCCGCTGGCGGCGCGCTCGGAGGTATCGGTCGGCGAGTTGGCGCATTTCCCCTTGATCGGCATCGATGCCGGCGATCCCTACGGCAACATCATCGCCCGGGCGTTCACCGGCAACGGCCATCCCTTCGAGCTTTCCATCAAGGCGCGCTTCGCCTACACCGTGCTTTCCCTGGTGCGCCAGAACCTGGGGATCGCCGTCATCGACGAATTCTCGGTCGCGGCGCCGACGATTCCGGGGATCGTCCGGCTGCCGATCATCGAGCCCACGGAAATCCACGCTTATGCCGCGGTCAATGCCGACGTTCCCGAATCGCTGTTCGCCGAGGACACGATCCGCATCCTGCGGGAAGAAATGGTGGCGTCCGTCCGCAATCGGGCGTGGCGTTGAAAAATTAACCGCAGGGCAAGGGTTTGCGTCGAATCGTTAATTGACGTTATTTTCCGGGGGGCGAATACTGATTTCGCCGATCGGCCCGAATGGCCGGCCGCGCCGACATTCCGTCGAAAGGGATTTAGCCAATCCGCATCGGGGAGGAGGAGGTCCAGATCCGCTAGCCGACACGCCGCCGGCCCTGCCGTCGGCGACAACCATTCAACAAAAAAATTCAATAAAGATAAGGCTCTAACGGCCACCGCATCCCCGACGGGCATTACGTTGGAAACAGGGAGCTGACATGCATACCAAACATCTCATCGGGGCCGTTGCGGCCCTGTCCATGACCTTTGCGGCGGGCGCCGGAATGGCCGCCGATTTCCCGACCAAGGATTTGCAGGGCGTCATCATGTGGGGCGCCGGCGGCGCCACCGACGTCGTGGCGCGCGCGGTGACCCCGCTGGCCGAGAAGGCGCTCGGCAAGTCGATCGTGCTGACCAACAAGACCGGCGGCACCGGAGCGATCGCCACCGCCTACGTGCGCTCGCGCCCGTCGGACGGCTACACCATGCTCTACGGCGCCGAGAACCCGCAGATGTACAAGGTTCTGGGCCTGGCCGAGATCGACTATGACAACTACTACGCCGTCAACGTGCTGGCCCGCGGCGTTGCCGTGGTCGTGGTCAATGCGGATTCGCCGTGGAAGACCTTCAAGGATCTGGTCGCCGACGTGCAGAAGCGGCCCGGCCAGGTGAAGATGGGCACCACCGGCGTCGGTGGCCTGCCGCATACCGTGGGCTCGATGCTGAAAACGGTGATCAAGTTCGACGTCACCGCCGTGCCGTTCGACGGCGAGGGCCCCGGCATCACCGCCCTTCTCGGCAACCATATCGAATTCATCCCGGTCGGCATCGGCGCGGCGGCCGAGCATGTGAAGTCCGGCCGCGTGCGGGCGCTTTCGGTGGTCAACGACCAGCCCGTCGCCTCGATGCCCGGCGTTCCCCCGATCGTTGCCGACTTTCCGGCCTTCGGCAAATACCTGCCGTGGGGGCCGTTCTATGGCGTGTTCATCAACCGCGACACCCCCGACGCCGCCAAGACGGCGCTGACCGCCGCCTTCAAGAAGGCGGCCGACGATCCCAAGTTCGCCGAGATGATGCAAAGCCGCGGCAACGTCATGATGAACATCTCGGGCGCCGAGGCCGACAAGTTCCTGACCAAGTGGCGCTCGGTCAGCTCGTGGATCCTGCAGGACGCCGGAGTCACCAAGGAATCGCCCGAGAAGTTCGGCATTCCTAAGCCCTGAACCCAATTTCCGGCCCGGGCCCCGGAACCTTTCCGGGGCCCCCATTTTTCGTCGATAAAAAAGACAGGGAATATCGCGGCATGCGGCGGCTTCTCCCCGGGGAAACGGCATTCGGCTATCTGATGCTGGCCTTCAGCCTGTTCCTGCTCTACCAGACCTACAAGATCGCGGGCTTTTCCAGTATCAGTTCGGGTGGCGCCTATCCGATGTTCGCCGCCGCCCTGATGGTGGTTTCCTGCCTCGTCATCGTGCTGCGCAACCGCCGCTCGCCCAAGGTCGAGGCGGCCGGCCCGGCTGGGGAATGGCACCGCTTCCGCAAAGAAGTGGCGCCGCCCTACCCGTTGATCGGCTACGTCGTCATCATGGTCCTCTACATGGTGCTGATGGAGCCCCTGGGCTTCAATATCAGCTCCTTCCTCTTCCTGTTCGGTTCCTTCGCCTATCTCTATCGCCGGGGCATCTGGCTGGCGCTGGGCTTAAGCCTTGGCTCCGTGGTCGTCATCTACGTCGTCTTCCGCCTGGTCTTCCGCGTCATCCTGCCGGAAGCCGAATGGCTGGATCTCGGCTTCCTCGGGCTGGGAGGCTGAGATGGAACAGTCGCTTGCCTACTTCATGCTGGCGTGGACGGACCCCTACCTGATTTTTCTCACCGCGGCGGGCACCTTCGCCGGCATCTATGTCGGGGTCATCCCCGGCCTTTCCGTCACCATGGCGGTGTCGATCCTGATTTCCTTCACCTTCACCTGGGACGTCAACGAGGCGCTCGCCGTGATGGCCGGCGTCTTCCTGGGCGGCGTCTACGGCGGTTCGCGCACGGCCATCATGATCAACATCCCCGGCGCGCCGGCCGCCATCGCTGCCGGCTTCGACGGCTATCCGTTGGCCAAGCTGGGGCTGGCCGGCATGGCCATCGGGGTCTCGACCACGGTGTCCTTCTTTGGCGCCCTCTTCGGCATCGTCATCCTGGCCTGCGCGGCGCCCATCGTCTCGGAATTCGCGCTGCTGTTCGCGCCGCGCGACTATCTGCTGCTGGCCATCCTGGGCATCCTTTTGATCGGCGCGTTGTCGGGGGAATCGCTGGCCAAGGGCATCTTCTGCGGCGTGCTCGGCGTGCTCATCGGCACGGTGGGCCTCGACCCCATTTCAGCCCAGCCGCGGCTCACCTTCGGCTCGATGTCGCTGATGGGCGGCATCCATTACGTCACCGCCATGATCGGCTTCTTCGGCGTCTCCGAGGCCCTGGTGCAGACGCTCGATCTGAAGAAGCGGATCATCAAGCAGAAGGTCGACAAGATCCTGCCGTCGTGGGGCGTCATCCTGAAGCACCTGCCGCTGTCGCTGCGCTGCTCGGCCATCGGCACCATCATCGGGGCGCTGCCGGGGACCGGCGGCGACATCGCCGCGCTGATGGCCTACGGCCACGCCGTGCGTTCGGTGAAAAAGCCGACCCGCCCCTTCGGCGAGGGCGCGGTCGAGGGCGTCATCGCCCCGGAATCGGCCTGCAGCTCGGCGGTCGGCGGCGCCTACATCCCGATGATGACGCTGGGCATCCCCGGCGACGCGGTGACCGCGGTGCTGATCGGGGCCCTTTACATCCACGGCCTCAAGCCCGGCCCCATGCTGATGATCGAGACGCCGCATCTTTTCTGGTTCACGGTCGGCAACCTGGTGATGGCCTCGATCTTCATGCTGATCTTCGGCCTCACCGGCATCCGGGCCTTCGCCAAGATGGTCGAGATGCCGCCGGCGCTCTTGATGCCGATCATCGTCATCCTCTCGGTGGTCGGCACCTACTCGATCCAGAACAGCCTGACCGACGTCTACTGGATGCTGGCCTTCGGCGTCTTCGGCTACTTCCTCAAGACCTACGGCTTCCAGATCGGGCCGATCATCCTGGGGGTCATCCTGGGGCCGATCATGGACATCAGCTTTAGGCGCGCCATCATCACGGTGCGCGGCGACTTGGGCGACTTCTTTCTCGACTTGGTGGTCAACCCGATCTCCCTGGTCCTGACCGCCGCCACGCTGGCCCTGCTGATCGGCCAGACCCCGACGTGGAAACGCTACGCGGCGGGGCGCAAGGCGAAGAAGGAAACGGCCGCCGGGTGAGACGCGAAGGTGCCGGCCGCTCTTTCCCGTCACTCCCGCGAAGGCGGGAGTCCAGGGCCCGGCTCCGCCTGGATTCCCGCTTCTGCGGGAATGACGACGGGAGTGAGCGATCGAAGGATGACCGCTTTCAGACCAATCCGGTGAAGAACCGGTACGGCGGTTTCCCGGCCGCGTCGCGGGCGATCATCAGGGCCAGTTCGCGGAAGTGGTAGTCGCCCCACTGGCAGCTTTCGCCGCTGGGCACCTTGCGCCCCGCGGGCACGTGGTCCCAGCCGTTCGGGCGGTGGTAGATGGCGTGCAGCAGCAGGCCCTCGTGATCTTCGTCTTGGCTGAGGTAGGTCGGCGTCAGCAGGGTCCTGGCGACGGTCAGGCCGGCCTGGCGGTAGCGGCGGGCGGCGGTCGCTTCCCCCTCGGCTTCCAGCACGGTGGCCAGCCTCAGCAGGCCCTGGGCCATGATGGCGGAAGCCGAGCTGTCGACCGGCTCGTGGTCGTTATAGGGATCGGCCGGGCGGTCCCTGTACCCCGGCATGGCGGCCAAGCCGGGGGCGCCGGTATCCCAATAGCAGACGCCGTCGGTGGGCGTGTTGGCGATGTAGTGGTCGGCGGTGGCCTGGGCGCAGGCGGTCATGATGTCGACGAGATCGCCATAGGCGTCCGCCTCCGGCCGGCCGGCCGCCTTCAGCGCCTGGAAAAGTTCAAGCTCCTCGGCGTAGCCGAGCGTGATCCAGGCCTGGCCGCGCGTCCAGGTGGTGAAGGGCGAGTAGCCCTGCTGCGAGCTGGGGCAGCGGAACTGGCCGTCGTTCACATTGAAGATGGCCTCGTGGCAGGTGCGGCCCCATTCGTCGTAGGCGTCGCGCTTCTTGCCGAAGAAGACGGCGGTCTCGGCGGTGACGGCGGCGTGCGCCGCCAGGCGGTCCAGCAGCGAGATCGACTGGTCGTGCTCGCCCTTGAGCGCGCGGCCCAGCAGGTGGGCGACGGCGAGTGCGCGCAGCGAGCGCATGGTGTCGACGAACAGCGAATGCGGCCCGTTGAAGGAATAGATGTAGCCCTTGCCCTTGCCGAGGTCGGTCCAGCGCGCCGCCTGGACGGCGCCGCTGGAGGCCAGCGCCATCTCGAGGTACGCCTTCTCGTCGGCCTTCTCGGGCAGCCGGCCCTCGGCCATCAGGCGCAGCAGGTTGCCGTAGGTGGAAACGCAGTTGAAGCCGTGGTCATGGACGCCGACGTGGGTGACGTGCTTGCCCATGTGCTCGCGCGTGCCGTTGCGCCCGAATTCCAGCGCCCATTTGTCGCCGGTGGCGTCGAACTGCAACAGGCCCGAACCGTAGACGAAGCCCTCGGTCCATTCGGTCCAGCCGCGGTTGACGTACTGGCCCTTGACCGTGAATACCGGCGCCCCCTTCTCGGGGTCCCAGCGCTCGGCCAGGCGGCGGATCTTCACCCCGGAAAGCGCCCACAGCTGCTTGATGCCCTTGGCGAGGTCGCGGGACGTCAGCTTGTCGTCGATGTTGATCATGGCGCTTTCCTCTATACTATTTCGGGGACAGCATACTTAATTCCCGCGCCAGGAACGAGCCGTCTGGAACCATGCGGAATTAAGTATGCTGTCCCCGAAATTACTGTCACCGAAATTACTGTCACCGAAATTATTTCATAGCGTAAAAGTCCCGGCCGGCGATAGGGCTTCGACCAGGCGGCGGATCTCGGCCCGGGCGGCGACGTGCGACATCGTCAGACCGACACCGGTCTCGGCCTCGCGCAGGTCCAAGAGCGTCAGGCCGTCGGGGAACATCTCCTGGAAGACCGTGCGCTCGGAAAAGCCGGGCACCAGGCGGAAGGCGAAACGGGACGCGAGGTCGGTCAGCGTGCGCGCCACCTCGCGGCCGACCCGGGTTTCCGGCTGGCGGCGGCGGTTGTGGCAGACGAACCACTCGGCCGGGGGCAATCCGGCCCGCGCCCGCTGCTGGCGCACGCTCCACACGAACTCGGCGTAAGGCCCCGGCTTGACGGCGCGGCCCTGGCGGCGGTCGAGGTTGCCGATGAGGTCGAGGTCGAGATGGCTTTCCCCGACCGGGGTGACGATGACGTCGGCCAGCACGTGCACCGCCATCGAAACCTCGTCGACCCGCCCCGGGGTGTCGACGATGACCAGGTCATGGCCGTCGAGGAGGGCCGCCACGTGGTCGGCGGCATCGGTCGGGGTCACCGGGTTGGGGCCGCGCTTATGCGTCGGCATCGGCAGCGGCACGCCGCGCCCCGCGGCGAAGGCGGCGCGGTTTTCGAGATAGCGGGTGAGGGAGGCCTGGCGGACGTCGAGGTCGAGGCTGCCGACCTTCAATCCGGCGCGCAGGAAGCCGACCACCAGGTGCATGGCCACCGTCGACTTGCCGCTGCCGCCCTTCTCGTTGCCGATGACCAGCACGCGGGCGCGCCTGCCCCCGGCAGTAGCGACAGTGGAAGGCGGGGGAGAAACGGCCGGGCTGGCATCATCCATGGGCGGGGCGGGGATCGCGGTTGGAGACGAGGCCCGCAAAGTGCCGGCCCGGGGACGATCCGTCAAGGCCGGTGGCATATCCCGCGGCCATCCCTTATCTGTCGGGCCCCGGTACCTACAAACTGCCGCCGAATTTGGCGGCCACCTCGCGCACCGCCTGCATCAGCATTTGCGTCGCCAGGCCGGGCGGGGCGTCGGCGCGCGTGGTCAGGCCGACCGGGCCGGTGGTGCCCTCGGTCTCGACCGGCAGTTCGACCAGCAGGCCGTCCTCGATGTCGTCGGCGACGACGCCGGTCGAGATCGCCCACACGGCGTCGGACTCGCGCAGGTACTTGCGCCCGAAGGCCGGCGACACGGTCTCCACCGTATCGGGCAGGCTGCCGATGCCGTTGACGATCAGCAGCCGCTCGACGTAGGGCTGGATGGCGGCGCCCGGCGGCGGCACCAGCACGGTGTAGTCGCGGATGCGCGCCAGATCGAACGGCCGCTCGGCCAGCAGTGGATGGCCGGCCCGCACCAGGAAGCCGACCTTTTCCGAATAGAGATGCTCGAAGGTCAGCCCGATCATCAGGTCGGGGCTGGACAGCCGTCCCACCACCAGGTCGAGGTCGCCCACCCGCAATTGGGACAGCAGCACCGTGTTGTAGCCGGTGACGATCCGCACCGTGGTTTCCATACCATCCGCCTTGAAGGCCCGTACCGCCGCCGGCATGACGCGCGCCGCCACCGTGGGCAGGATGCCGATGGTGACGGTGAGCCCGCCCTTCTCGCGGGCCTGCTCGATGCTGTCCACCCCCTGGCGCAGGGCGCTGACGCTGGTGCCGGCATAGCGCAGGAAGACCTCGCCGAAACGGGTCAGGCTGGCGCCGCGCTTGGAGCGGTCGAACAACTTGACGTCGAGCGTCTCCTCCAACTCGCGGATGGTCTTGGAGACCGCCGGCTGGGTGACGTTCAGCACCTCGGACGCCTTGACCACGCTCTTCTGGCGGGCCACCTCGAGAAAGCATTGCAGGTGCCGGAACTTGATTCGCTGATAGAGCATGCGACTTGCCTTCCCCGACCGGGGCCCGACGCGAGCGGAGGTTATATGCACTATAGGTTATGATAGCTGTTTGATTTGTCATTTTACATAATTTTTTAAATTGGGCACCGTACGCCCTCGAGATCTCAACCCGCGGCCAAGGCGTTTTCCCCATGCAGGCAGTCAGGACCCGCGACGTCGTTCTCCATGCCGCCGAGGGGGGGCGGGCCGATGGCGCGCCCATCGTCTTCATCAACTCGCTGGGCACCGATTTCAGGATCTGGGACGAGGTGGCTCGCCGCCTGGCCCCCGACCACCGGCTGATCCGCTTCGATCAGCGCGGCCATGGCCTGAGCGGCTGCCCCGACGGCCCCTATGTCATCGCCGATCTGGTGGCCGACCTGTTTGCCGTGCTCGACCATTTCGCCGTGGAGGAGGCTACCTTGGTCGGCCTCTCGGTCGGCGGCATGGTCGCGCTGGGCGCCGCCCAGGCCCGTCCCGACCGCGTCCGCCGCTTGGTGCTTTCGGACACCGCGCACCGCATCGGCCCCCGCGAGTTGTGGGAGCAGCGTATCGCCGCCGTCAATGCCGGGGGCGTCGCCTCTATCGCCGAGGGCGTGCTGGAGCGATGGTTTTCCGCCCCCTTCCGGTCCGGGCGCGCCGACGAGCTGGCCCTGTGGCGGGCCCTGCTGACGCGCACGCCGGCTCCCGGCTACGCCGCCACCTGCGCCGCCATCCGCGACGCCGACCTCACGGTGGCCGCCTGTTCGGTGGCGGTGCCGACGCTCTGCCTCGTCGGCTCCGAGGACAAGGCGACGCCGCCCGTGCTGGTTCGCGAACTGGCGGGCCTCATCAAAGGGGCCCGGCTTGACGTCATCGAGGGCTCGGGCCATCTGCCTCCCATCGACAACGCCCAGGCCTTCACCCGCCGTCTGGCCGCCTTCCTGAAGGAGAACTGAGCCCATGTCGGAGGATCGCTATCAACGGGGCATGCGGACGCGCCGGGCGGTGCTGGGCGACGTCCACGTGGACAAGGCCGAAGCCGGCAAGAATGGGTTCGACGCCGAGTTCCAGAAGTTCATCGCCGAGGGGGCGTGGGGCACGGTGTGGGCCGGAGACGCCATCACCCGGCGCGAGCGCAGCCTGGTGACCATCGCGCTGCTGGCGGCGCTCGGCCATCACGAGGAACTGGCCATGCACATCCGCGCCAGCCGCAACACCGGGGCCACGGTCGCCGACATCCGCGAGGTGCTGTTGCACGTCGCCGTCTATGCCGGGGTGCCGGCGGCCAACCGGGCGTTCGCCACCGCCAAGCAGACGTTCGCCGAATTGAACATCGAGGTTTGAGGGAGAGGGGAATGGAGGGCAGCGCAGAATACATGCCGCGCAACCGCGGCATCCATCCGCCGGCGCTGACGCCGGGCTACAAGACGACGGTCCTGCGCTCGCCGCAGAAGGCGCTGATTTCGTTGCAAAATTCCTTGTCCGAAATCACCGGCCCGATGTTCGGCGACCAACCGTTGGCGCCGCTGGAGAACGACCTTCTCAAGAACGCCGCGGTGGATGGCGATCCCATCGGCGAGCGCATCATCGTGCACGGCCAGGTGCTGGACGAAAGCGGCCGGCCGGTCCCCAACACCTTGATCGAGGTGTGGCAGGCCAACGCCGGCGGCCGCTACCGCCATCTGAACGACCGCTACCTGGCGCCGCTCGACCCCAACTTCGCGGGCGTCGGGCGCTGCCTCACCGACGCCGAGGGGTATTACTTCTTCCGCACCGTCAAGCCGGGACCGTATCCCTTTCGCAATCACCTGGACAGCTGGCGGCCGGCCCACATCCACTATTCGTTGTTCGGGCCGGCCTTCGCCACCCGGCTGATCACCCAGATGTATTTCGAGGGCGATCCGCTGATCCCCTATTGCCCGATCCTCAATACCATTCCGGACCCGGGCGCCAGGGAGCGTCTCGTCGCCCCCATCGACCTCAGGGCCGGGGTGCCTCTCGACTGCCTGGCCTATCGCTTCGATATCGTGCTGCGCGGCCGGCGCTCGACGTTGTTCGAAAACCGCCTCGAGGGGAACTGAGCCATGCCCGTCAAATACCTGGTCGAGACGGCATCCCAGACCGCCGGGCCGTTCCTGCATATCGGCATGGTGCCTTCCGCCATCGGGCTCAAGACGCCCGACCTCGCCGGCAGCGTGCTGGCCACCCCGGAAACCAAGGGTCAGCACATCCGCGTCGAGGGGTATGTCATCGACGGCGCCGGCACGCCGGTCAAGGATGCGCTGATCGAACTGTGGCAGGCCAATGCCGACGGCGGCTACAACCATCCGGCCGACACCCAGAAGAAGGCCATCGACCCGGCCTTTTCCGGCTTCGGGCGCGCCGCCACCGATTTCAAGACCGGCCTTTACTGGTTTCAGACCGTCAAACCCGGCCGGGTGATGGGGCGCGACGGCCGCCTGATGGCGCCGCACCTCAACCTCGCCGTCTGCGCGCGCGGCATCAACATCCACCTCAACACGCGGATGTATTTTTCAGACGAGGCGGCGGCCAACGCCGAGGACCCGGTGATGGCCCTGATCGAGCAGCCGGCCCGGCGCGACACCCTGATCGCCAGGCGCAGCGAAAAGAAGAAAACGGTCGTCTACCGCTTCGACATCGTGCTCCAGGGCGCCAACGAAACCGTCTTTTTCGATATCTGACCATGGCGAAATTCCAGACCCTGAGCGAGGCCCTGGCCGAAAACCTGCATGACGGCGATGCCGTGGCCTTCGAAGGCTTCACCCACCTGATCCCGGCCGCCGCCGCCCACGAGGCGATCCGCCAGGGCCGCAAGGACCTGACGCTGATCCGCATGACGCCCGACATCATCTACGATCAGATGATCGGGATGGGATGCGCGAAGAAGGTCATCTTTTCCTACGCCGGCAACCCCGGGGTCGGGCTGCTGCGCCGCCTGCGCGACGCGGTCGAGAACGGCTGGCCCAAGCCCATCGAGATCGAGGAGCACAGCCACGCCGCAATGGCGAACGCGTATGAGGCCGGGGCGGCCGGGCTGCCGTGCGCGGTCTTTCGCGGCTACATCGGGGCCGGGCTCAAGGCGGTCAATCCCAACATCCGCTCCGTCACCTGCCCCTTTACGGGCGAGGAACTGGCGGCGGTGCCGGCCCTCAACCCCGACGTCGGCATCATCCACGCCCAGAAGGCGAATGAGCGCGGCGACGTGCTGGTCGAGGGTATCGTCGGCGCGCAGAAGGAGGTGGTGCTGGCCTCAAGGTGCGCCGTCGTCACCGTCGAGGAGGTGGTCTCGGATTTCGCGGGGGTCCACGTGAATGCCTGTGTGCTGCCCCATTGGACCATCGCCTCCATCGCCGTGGTGCCGGGCGGCGCGCATCCGTCCTACGCGCATGGCTATTACAGGCGCGACAACGCCGCTTATCTGGCCTGGGACGAGATCGCCGCCGATCGCGAGCGCTTCGCGGCCTGGATGGAGGAGAACGTGATGAAGGCGACGCCCGAGGCCTTCATCGGCCGCGTCGCCGGCCTCGGCAAGGAGGCCCGTCGGTGAGCGACTTCACCCCCACCGAGATGATGACGGTCGCCGCCGCCCGGGCGCTTCGGAACGACGACGTCTGCTTCGTCGGCATCGGCGCCCCCTCGGCCGCCTGCAACCTGGCCCGCTTGACCCATGCGCCGGACATCACGCTGATCTATGAAAGCGGCACCATCGGGACCAAGCCCGACATCCTGCCGCTTTCCATCGGCGACGGCGAATTGTGCGACACCGCCGTCACCACCGTGCCGGTGGCCGAAATGTTCCGCTATTGGCTGCAGGGCGGACGCATCACCATCGGCTTTCTGGGCGGCGCCCAGATCGACCGCTTCGGCAACCTCAACACCACCGTCGTCGGCGACTACAAAAAGCCCAAGGTGCGCCTGCCCGGCGGCGGCGGGGCGCCGGAAATCGCGGTCTCCTGCGGCCAGATCTACATCACCATGGCGCAATCGAAGCGCGCCTTCGTTGAAACCATCGACTTCGTAACCTCGCTGGGCCACGGCAAGGGCGGCGACGATCGCGTCCGCCACGGGGTTAAGACCCAGGGGCCGACGCTGCTCATCACCGACCTCGCGGTGTGGAAGCCCGATCCCGTCACCAAGGAATTCACCGTCGTTTCCCTGCATCCCGGGGTGACCCGTGAGCAGATCCAGGAAACGGTCGGCTGGACGGTGCGCTTCGCCGCCGAGGTCACTGAAAC
Organism: Shumkonia mesophila; assembly: GCF_026163695.1. NCBI lineage: Bacteria > Pseudomonadati > Pseudomonadota > Alphaproteobacteria > Rhodospirillales > Shumkoniaceae > Shumkonia > Shumkonia mesophila. The sequence continues at coordinate 24,113 of NZ_JAOTID010000018.1, forward strand.
GCCGCCGCCGACGGATGAAGAGCTGGCCGTCCTGCGCGACCTCAAATCCCGCAGCGACGCCGCGCACCGGGGGCAGGGGTAAGGGAATGGACGCGCACGCCAGCCCCCCCCTCCCAACCCTCCCCCACAAGGGGGGAGGGAAGAGGGCGCCGTTTTCCTCTCTTTCTCCCTCCCCCTTGATGGGGGAGGGCAGGGAGGGGGTGAGCCGTCATGCCCGCACTGCGCGTAAGGCACTTGGAATTCCCGCCGGCCGCGACCATTTTGAGGACCGGCGGCCGGGGGGCGCCGGGAAGGGGGACTGGGGCATGACCACCTCGCCGTTCGATTCCGCCGTGCTCGGGCCGCTGTTCGGCGACCCGGAGATGGCGGCGTTGCTCGCCGATAGTGCGCAGATCCGCGCCCTCCTTACCGTCGAGGCGGCGCTGGCCCGCGTGCAGGGGCGGCTGGGGGTGATTCCGGCCGACGCCGCAACCCGCATCGCCGAGGTGGCCGCGCACCTGGAGCCCGACATGGCCGCCATCGGCGCCGGCACGGCGCGCGACGGGGTGCCCATTCCGGCCCTCATCAAGGCGCTCAGGGCAGGCGTCGGCAAACGGGCGGCGCCCTATGTCCACTGGGGGGCGACCAGCCAGGACATCGTCGACACCGGCCTCGTGCTTCGGCTCAGAGACGCGCTCACCCTGCTCGCGGCCCGCCTGGAAGAGGTCATCGCCGCGCTCACGGCCCAGGCCCGCGCGCATCGCGGCCTGGTCATGGCGGCGCGCACCCGCTCGCAGATCGCCATGCCGACGACCTTCGGGCTCAAGGTCGCCACCTGGCTGGCTCCGCTGCTGCGCCACCGCGACCGCCTGGCCGAGTTGCGCCCAAGGCTGGAGGTCGTGCAGTTCGGAGGCGCCGCCGGCACGCTGGCCGCCCTCGGCGAGCACGGCATCGCGGTGATGGAGGGCCTGGCCGCCGAGCTGGGGTTGGCGCCGCCGCCGCTGCCCTGGCACAGCCAGGGCGACATCATCGCCGAACTGGGAGGCTGGCTTTCGCTTCTCACCGGCAGCCTCGGCAAGATGGGGGAAGACCTCGTCCTCCTTGGCCAGTCGGAAGTGGGCGAGGTCACCGCCGGGGACGGCGGCGGCTCCTCGACCATGCCCAACAAGTCCAACCCCGTCGCCGCCGAAACCCTGGTGGCGCTGGCCCGCTTCAACGCCGGGATGGTCGGCACGCTGCATCAGGCCCTGATCCAGCGCCACGAGCGCGACGGCGCCGCCTGGCCGCTCACCTGGCTCGCCCTGCCGCCGATGCTGATGGTGACGGCCGGCGCCCTGGCCCATGCCCAGCGCCTTGCGGCCGCCCTGGAACCCAATGCCGCCCGCATGGCCGAGCACCTGGAGGCCACGCACGGCCTCATCCTCGCCGAGGCCGCCACCTTTCTTCTCGCGGCCCACATGCCACGGCCGCAGGCGCAGGAACTGGTCGCCGCCTGCTGCAAGGAGGCGACGGCTGCCGGCCGTCACCTCTTCGACATCCTGGCCGAACGGGCCGACGCCCCCATCGACTGGCCGGCCGAGAAGGACCCGGCCCGCCACGTCGGGGCCGCCGAGGCGTTGGTGAAGCGCCTCATTCCATAACCGGCCAAGTATGCAAAATGTACGAGGTTTCATTTTTTATAACCATTAAAAGAAACTATCTTTCGCTATCGCCAAGTGCGCAGCAAACAACGGGGAGTAGGGAGATGCGCAAGTTCAGCCTTCTGGCCACCGGTCTTGTCGTCGCGGTGGGGGCGGCCCTGCCGGCCCGCGCCGCCGACGTGACCCTGACGGTTCATCATTTCCTGAGCGCGACGTCGCCGGCCCAGGCGTCGTTCATGCAGCCGTGGGCGGATAAGGTCGCCAAGCAGTCGAACGGCCGCATCAAGGTCGAGATCTATCCTTCGATGTCGATGGGCGGCAAGCCGCCGGAGCTCTACCGGCAGGTGCGCGACGGCGCCGCCGACATCGTGTGGACGCTGATCGGCTACACACCGGGCGTCTTTCCGCGCTCCGAGGTCTACGAACTGCCGACCGTGCACGGCGGCAGCGCGGAAGCCACCAACCTCGCCATCCAGGACACCTTCAAGTTGGTCGCCGAGGACTTCAAGGACTTGAAGCCGCTGCTGGTGCACGTGCACGCCGGCAACATGATCCACACCCGCGACAAGGCCATCAAAAGCGTCGACGACCTGCGCGGCCTCAAGCTGCGCACGCCGTCGCGCACGGGGGCCTGGCTGATCGAAAGCTGGGGGGCGGAACCGGTCGGCATGCCGGTCCCGGCGCTGCCCGAGGCGCTTTCCAAGGGCACGGTGGATGGCGCCCTGGTGCCGTTCGAGATCTTCCTGCCGCTGAAGCTCCAGGATTTGACAAAGCATTCCGTCGAGGGCGAGGATGGATCCCGCTTCGGCACCTCGGTCTTCCTCTATGCCATGAACAAGGCGCGCTACGACGGCCTGCCCGCCGATCTCAAGAAGGTGATCGACGACAATTCGGGCGCCGCCATCGCCGCCGACGTCGGCAAGGTCTGGGACGAGGTCGAGGGGCCCGGCGAAAAGGCGCAGGAAGGCAAGATCATCAAGCTGTCGGCAACGGCCAAGGCGGCATTCGATGAGCGGGGCAGGACGGTCGAAAAGCGTTGGATCGACGAGGCCAAGGGCTTCGACGGCGCCGCGCTGGTCGCCGCCGCCAAGGCCGCCGTGCAGAAGCACGCCAAGCGCTAGCGCCATCTTGCCGTCCGACGGAACGGCTCACCCCCACCCCAACCCTCCCCCACCTGCCTTCGCCGAAGCGAAGCCGCTTCGGCTTCGCGCAGGCAGGTCGAGGGGGAGGGGGTCGCGCCGACGCTCCGCTTTTCTTCCCTCCCCCCTTTGTGGGGGAGGGCAGGGAGGGGGGCCGGGCCGCGTTTCCACGCCCAGGCTGGACTGAGAGAGCCCCGTGCACGCCCTCGTTCAACGATTCGTCACCTGGTGGGCGCTGGCCGCCGGCGTCGTGCTGCTCCTCATCGTCCTGGTGACGACCATCAACGTCACCGCCTTTTCGATGGACAAGATCGCCCGGCTGTTCGACGGCGGGGTTTCGGGGCTGCCCGGCTACGAGGATTTCGTCGATCTCGCCGCCGGTGTTGCCGGGCTGATGCTGATGCCCTATTGCCAGCTCAGGCGCGGCCACGTCGCCGTCGATCTTTTCACCGCCATGGCGCCGCGCGCCGTGCAGAAGGCGCTCGACCTCGTTTCGCTCATCGCCGTCGCCGCGCTGACCCTGTTCCTCGCCTACTGGATGGCGGTCGGCCTCGCCGAGACGCGGGCCGACGGCGTGCTCTCCCCGGTGCTGGGCTGGCCGGTGTGGCCGTTCTACCTGCCCGGCGTCGTCTCTCTTCTGCTGTGGGCGGCGGTGGCCGGCATGCAGGCCTTCGCGAGGGACGCCGATGGGTGAGCGCGAAATCATCGGCATCGCCGGCATCGTGGTGCTGTTCACGCTCCTGATGCTGCGCATCCCGGTCGGCGTCAGCATGGTGGTGGTCGGCATCGGTGGCAACTATGCGCTTAGCCTCGCCGTACCGTTCCTGCGCTTCGAGCCGTACCTGCGGCAGTTCAAGACGCTGCTGTGGAACACGGTGGCCAACTACGACCTCTCGGTGGTGCCGCTGTTCGTGCTGATGGGCTATCTGGCCTCGCACGCCAACCTCAGCCGCGACCTCTTCCAGGGGGTCAACGCCCTGGTCGGGCGATTCCGGGGTGGGGTCGCCATCGCCGCCATCGGCGCCTGCGCCGGCTTCGGGGCGGTGTGCGGCTCCTCTCTGGCCACTGCCTCGACCATGGGCCGCGTCGCCCTGCCCGAACTCAAGCGCATGAACTACGACCCCCGGCTGGCCACCGGCACGCTGGCGGCCGGCGGCACGCTGGGCATCCTCATTCCCCCCTCGGTGGCGCTGGTGATCTACGCCATCATCGTCGAGGGCTCGATCATCCAGATGTTTCAGGCCGCCGTCATCCCCGGCCTCATCGCCGTCTTCTCGTTCATCACCGTCATCGCCCTCATCGCCCGCCTGAAGCCCGGGGCGGCGCCGGCATCGCCGCCCATGGACGCCACCACCCGCCGCTTGGCCCTGCTGCGTCTGGCCCCGGTGGTGGTGATCTTCGGGGGCATCATCCTGGGCCTCGGCATCGGCCTCTTCACGCCGACGCCGGCCGCCGCCATCGGCGTCTTCGTCATCCTCGCCTACGGCCTGCTGCTCCGGCTGCACGGCGAGGGGCTCTCGGGCGAGGGCATCCGCCGCTCGGGCCTCGAAACCGCCGTCACCGCCGGCATGATCTATTTCATCCTGTTCGGCGCCGAGGTGGTGAAGGGCTTCTTCACGCGGGCCGGCCTGCCGGCGGCGCTGGCCGATTGGGCGGGGGCCAGCAGCTTCGATCCGTGGCTGGTGCTCGTCATCATGCTGGCGATTTTGATCGTGCTGGGCTGCTTCATGGAAAGCTTGGCCATGATCCTGGTCGTGGTGCCGTTCTTCTGGCCGGTACTGGTGCACATCAACGGCGGCGAGGAGGTGACGGCGGCGATGGCCGCCTATGGCATGGATAGCGCCGACCTCAAGATCTGGTTCGGCATCCTGGCCCTCATCGTGGTGGAACTGGGCCTCATCACGCCGCCGGTCGGCCTCAACGTCTTCATCATCAGCTCGCTCGCCCAGGACGTCGCCATGCGCGACGTCTTCAGGGGCGTCATGCCGTTCTTCTGCTCGGAAATCGTGCGCGTCGCCGTGATCGTGGCGGTCCCCGGGCTGAGCCTCTATTTGCCCCATCTGCTGGGAGGGTAGCGGGATGGCAAGGGGATTTGTGCCGCCGGGCTCATCTCCCTCTCCGCCCCCTGGGGGCGGAGAGGGGCGGGGTGAGGTGGGGGGGCAAGCATTCCCCGCGGACACCACGGCGGCACCCCCACCTCACCCTCCCCATCGCTGGCGCGATGGGTCCCCTCCCTCTCCCCCGCCGTGCGGCGGAGAGGGCGAATGGGCATGACGGACTGTGAAGGATCGGGCCTCAAGCAACATGGACCATCGCCATGACCTATTTCGAATGGAAAGACGGCTATAGCGTCGGCGTCGCCTCGCTCGACGCCCAGCACAAGGAACTGATCCGCCTCATCAACCGGCTGCACGACGCCGACGAGCGGGGCGGCGACATGGGGCCGGTGCTGGAGCACCTCGACTGGTATGTCCATCATCACTTCACCTTCGAGGAGCAGCTGATGAAGGCGGCCGACTACGACAAGCTGGCCGAGCACCAAGACGCCCACCAGGAGTTCGAGAAGTGGCTGAAGGCCAGCCGCCAGGCCCTGGCCGCCGGCATGGACGTGCAGGAGCTGACCCGCGTCATCGCCGACTTCCTCAAGGTGTGGCTCTCCAAGCACATCCTCGTCGTCGACATGCATTACAAGGCGTTGCTCACCGCCCACCGGAGCCGCCATGAGGCCCTGCAGGTGCTGACCGCCGAGCTCATCCGCGTGCTGGAAGACGCGCACGGCTCGCTCGCCGCCGAGAAGTTCGATCGCGTGCTGTCGCTTGCCCGCGACATCCAGCTGTGCGCCCAGGGACCGGCCGAACCCGGCGGTCCGGTTAAGGAATGATGCCGCCATGAAAACCCAGGTCGCCATCATCGGCGCCGGACCGTCCGGGCTCCTGCTTTCCCAGCTTCTTCATCGCCGGGGGATTGCCAGCGTGGTCCTGGAAAAGCGCAGCCGGGCCCACGTCATGGGCCGCATCCGTGCCGGCGTGCTCGAACAGGGCATGGTCGACCTGCTCCGCGAAGCCGGGGTGGCGGCGAGGCTGGAGCGCGAGGCCCTGATCCACGAGGGCATCGACATCGCCTTCGCCGGCCGCCGCCGCCGCATCGATCTCGCCGGCCTCACCGGCGGGGCGCACGTCACCATCTACGGCCAGACCGAGGTCACCAAGGACCTGTTCGAGGCCCGCGACGCCATGGAGGGCATCGTCATCGACGAGGCCGAGGCGGTGACGCCCCAGGGCGTCGACACGGCGGCGCCCTTCGTCACCTTCACGAAGGATGGCCGCACCCACTGCGTGGAGTGCGATTTTGTGGCCGGCTGCGACGGCTACCACGGGGTCAGCCGCACCGTCATCCCGCCCGCCATGCTCAAGGTCTTCGAGCGGGTCTATCCGCTGGGCTGGCTGGGCCTGCTGTCCGAGACGCCGCCGATAGCGGACGAGCTTATCTACGTCAGCCACGAGCGCGGCTTTGCGCTCTGTTCCCTGCGCTCGCCGACCCGCAGCCGATATTACCTGCAATGCCGGACCGACGAGGACGTGACCCAATGGCCGGACGACCGCTTCTGGGCGGAACTGAAGCGCCGCCTGCCGGAAGACGTGGCCGGCCATCTGGTGATGGGCCCCGCCATCGAGAAGAGCGTGGCGCCGCTGCGCAGCGTCGTTGCCGAGCCCCTGCGCCACGGCCGCCTGTTCCTGGCCGGCGACGCCGCCCACATCGTGCCGCCGACGGGGGCCAAGGGCCTCAACCTCGCCGCTTCCGACATCCACTACCTGTCACAGGGCCTGATCGCCTATTACCAAAACGGCGACGAAGCGGGGCTGACCGGCTATTCGCAAAGGGCGCTGCGGCGCATCTGGAAGGCCGAGCGCTTCTCGTGGTGGATGACCAACCTGCTGCACACCTTTCCCGACGACGATGGTTTCACCCGCGGCATCCGCCGCGCCGAACTCGACTACCTGGTGAATTCGAAAGCCGCGATGACGGTCTTGGCCGAGAACTACGTCGGGTTGCCCTACGAGTGAGGGGGGCGGGCATCCTTTCTTCCTCGTTGTGCCTAGGCCCCTCCCGTTGGTGCCGGCGGCCGCTTGCGAAAGCTGGAAAGGAACGTGCCGACGCGGTCGAGGTGGGCTTGCATGGCGGCGGCGGCCCCGTTGCCGTCGCGGTCGATCAGACATGTGTAAATGGCCAGATGGTCGGCGACGGCGGGGCCAAGATTCTCGGGGCGCCGAGCGAGCTCTCCGGCCTCGCTGATCATGAAACGGCGATATCGATCCCACAGCCCGGAAACGATGGTGACGAGCGCCGGATTCCGTGTCGCTTTGGCAATGCCGATGTGAAAAGCACGATCGGCCACATGCCGCATCACGAAGGGGGCGGTATCCCGTTCGATTTGGTCCAACGCCGCCTTGATGCGCGTCAAATCGTCCGGAGCCGCAGTGAGAGCGGCCAGCCGTGCCGTCTCGGCTTCGACCATGCGTCGCGCCATCAGGATATCGAAGGGACCTACATCGTCGAAGGACAGGCCGGCCTCTCTCTCTCCTGCCGACTCGTCCCTGGGCTCGACCACGAAGGTCCCGGCACCCATCCGGATGTCCACCAATCCTTTGAGTTCCAATACGATCAGTGCTTCGCGCAGCACCGACCGGCTGACCCCGAAGTGCGAAATCAGGGCGCGTTCGGCGGGCAAGCGGTTGCCCACTTTGAACTCGCCAGCCCGGATGCGTTCTTCCATCTGCTGGGCGACCTGCTGGTAGAGGCGTGTGGTATCGGCGGCGCGCAGGGGCATGGCGGCTCTCCGCATTGATTGGCCGGACCAATGTGGTCAGGCCAATCAATATACCGGGTTGGAAGGCAAGCTCAAATTATTATCTTGTGTCGCGCGAGAGAAGAAATTGGAAATTAGGTTGCCTGCCTGCCTTGGATTGGTATAATAGGTAAAATTGGTCAGTCCAATAATCCAGGGGGATGCCAAGGAATGCGGACGGTTTTCCTGCTGTTCGATTCGCTGAACCGGCGCGCGCTTGAGTGCTATGGCGGCACGGCCATTGCCACGCCGAACTTCAGGCGGTTGGCGGAGCGCGGGGTCGTTTTCGACAGCCACTGCGTCGGCAGCTTGCCCTGCATCCCGGCCCGCCGGGACATGCATACCGGCCGCATCAATTTCCTGCACAACCAGTGGGGACCGCTCGAGCCATTCGACGACTCGGCCCCACGCATCCTGGAACAGAACGGCGTCTATTCGCACCTGATCACCGACCACTACCATTATTTCGAGGACGGCGGCGTCTGCTACCACGGTCGCTACAGTTCCTTCGAGTTCGTCCGCGGCCAGGAAAAGGACAAGTGGAAGGGGCTGGTCGACCTGCCGGTGGAAAAATGGCGCGGGTCGATCCACGAGATGCGGTTCGCCGATCGTCGCGACGTCGAGTTGAACGCCGTCAACCTGGTGAACCGCGAGTATATCCGCGACGAGGCCGACTTCCCGACCGCCAAGAACACCGAATTGGCCATCGAGTTCCTTGAGACCAACAAGGACGCCGACAACTGGCTGCTCCAGGTCGAATACTACGACCCCCACGAGCCGTTCATCGCGCCGGCTCGCTTCCGCGAGGGCCTGGAGACCGGATACGACGGCCCGACCCTCGATTGGCCGCGTTACCGGCGGGTCTGCGAAAGCCCCGAGGAAGTGGCCGAGATCAAGGCCAACTACCTGGCCAGCGTGCGCATGGTCGATCACTATCTCGGCAAACTGCTCGACACCATGGACCGCCTCGACATGTGGAAGGACACCGCCATCGTGCTGACGGCGGACCACGGCTTCATGCTCGGCGAGCACGACTGGTGGGGCAAGAACCGCATGCCCTGCTTCGACGAGGTTTGTCGCATCCCGATGATGTTCTACCATCCCGATTTCGTCGGCCAGGGCGGCACCCGCCGGCAGGCCCTGACCCAGACCGTCGACGTGATGCCGACGCTGCTGGGACTGTACGGCGTGACGCCGCCGGCCGACGTGCAGGGCCACGACCTGTGTCGGGTGCTGGCCGAGGACAAGCCGGTTCGCGAGGCCTGCCTTTACGGCATGTTCGGCGCCGCCGTGAATGTCACCGACGGCCGCTATACCTATTTCCGCTATCCGACCGCTTCGGACGGGCACGACCTCTATCAATACACGGTCATGCCGACCCACATGCGCACCCTTTACGATCCCAAGGAGTTCGACGGAACGGTCATGGCCGGACCGTTCCGTTTCACCAAGGGAATGCAAGTCATGCGGATCCCGGCAAACGTCAACTCGGAGGGCAGCCCGATGAAGGGGCAGACCATCGAGGATGCCCGGAACGCTCTCTACGACTTGGCAGCCGATCCCGGCCAGAAGTTCCCAATCGATGATCCGGCGGTGGAGACCAGGCTCGTCGATCTCATGACCCGACTGATGCGCGAGGCCGACGCTCCCGGAGAGGCCTTCCGGCGGCTCGGGCTTTCGGTTCCCGACGACATCTCGGTGGGCCGATAAGGAACGGAGATTCCATCGCCCACTCGACAAAACGCCGTTATTGGAAGAGGAGGTACCGATGAGGAGACGAATACTGTTAATGGCACCGCTGCTGGCGGCCGGCTTGGCGCTCGCATTCACCGCTCAGGCGGCCGACTATCCCTCGAAGCCGATCAAGCTGATCATCCCGTACAAGCCAGGCGGCGGTTCCGACGTCATCATGAGAATTGCCGCCCTGCATCTCGAAAAAATCCTCGGCCAGAAGATGCCGGTGGTCAACATCGACGGGGCCGGCGGCGCCGTCGGCTGGACGCAGGCGGCCAAGGCCAAGCCGGACGGCTACACGATCACCCAACTGACCAATGCGATGATCGTCAGGGAGGCGACCAAGTCGGCGAATGTCACGATCGGCGATTTCACGCCGGTCGCCAACATCGGCTTCGTTGCGTTGACCGTGACCGCGAAGGGTGACGGCCCGTACAAAAACCTGAAGGACCTTTACGAAGCGTCCAAGGCGCGGCCGGGCGAGGTCAGCCTGGCAATGGGTGTCGGGACTCCGGCGCAGTTTGTCGCGGCGCAGGTCGAAAATGTGTTTGGCACCAAGATGAAACTGGTCAACGCTGGCGGCGGCGCCGACAAGATCGCGGGCGTCCTCGGCGGCCATATGGATGCCCTGGTCGAACCGGTATCCAGCTTGGCCGGTCAGCACAAGTCAGGCCAGCTTCGCATCCTGGCGGTGCTGAGCGACAAGCGCCTGGCGTTCCTTCCTGACGTGCCGACCGCCAAGGAGCAGGGGTTCGATCTGACGGCCGGGCTCTTCTACGGCTTCGGGGCGCCGAAAGGGACCCCGCAGAAGGATATCGACACGTTGGCCTCCGGCATCGAGAAACTCGGTGGAAACGCCGAGTTCCAGGAGCAATTGAAGAAGATCGATTTCGAATGGCAGTTCTTGGCGGCGGCGGACTTCGGCAAGTTGATCGCAGCCGAGCATAAAACGACCATGGAGATCGGCAAGAAACTCGGCTTCTAGCCGATGGGACGTTCGGGTAGGGAAGCGCCGAAGGCGGCGCTTCCCCCATAATCGAGGGTAGCGAGGACCCATGAGGGACGGCTCGGAAATTCCCATCGACCGCTGGGTTGGCGTCGTACTTCTGGTCGTCGCGGCGGGACTTTTCTACGACACCTTCTTCTTCCGGACCTTCAACTGGGATCCGGTGGGCATGACCTTCTGGCCGCGGGTCCTGCTGGCCGCGATGGCGGCGATCGCCATTTGGCACATCGTGAAGGGACGCGTCGCCGCCGGGGCGGCGGAGCGCTTTACGCTGCGGTCCTTCGTCGTTTTCGGCGGTGGGGTCGTCTATGTCTTCCTTCTCGACTACCTTGGATTCTTCATCATTACACCGGTGGCCCTGTTCATCTACAGCCTGTGGCTGCGCCCGATGTCGGCGCGGGCTGTTGTTTCGAGTGTGGTCGTGGCGGTTTCCGGCACCGGCCTGGTCTACGCGATCTTCGAGTACGGCATGGACGTAATTCTGCCGCGCGGAATTCTGGGGTAGGACATGTCGATCGACCTCGGCGTCATCATTGCCGCCCTCGCGAACGTCTTGCAGCCGTGGAACCTCGTGTTCCTGATTCTCGGCGTGGTTGGCGGGCTTATCATCGGCATCGTCCCGGGCCTCGGCCCGACGATGGCGGTGGCGCTGCTCATCCCGATCACCTACGCGATGTCGCCCGAGGCGGGACTCAGCATTCTGATCGCCGTGTTCGTCGGCGGCATGTCCGGCGGATTCGTCACGGCCATCCTGATCCGCATACCGGGAACGCCGGCCTCGATAGCGACCGTGCTCGACGGCTTTCCGATGGCGCAGCAGGGGCGAGCCGGGGCGGCGATCGGCAACGCCATCGTCGCCAATTTCGCCGGAACGATCATCAGCGCGATCTGTCTGGTCACCTTCGCGCCGTTGCTGGCCGCCTTCGCCCTCAAGTTCTCTTTTGCCGAGTACACGGCCGTGTGCCTGTTCGCCATGACCACCGTGGCCGCCATCACCGGGTCTTCGACGTCGCGCGGTTTCATCACCGCCATCATCGGCATGTTGGTTGCCTGTGTCGGCCTGACTCCGGTGGACGGCCTGCCGCGTTTCGATTTCGGGTTTCCTGAACTGGAGGGGGGGCTGGACCTGCTGCCGGCCCTGATCGGCCTCTTCGCCGTGTCGCAGATGATGAAGGAATCGGACCGCCAGGTCGGGGCGACGCCACGGCCGGTTTCGGCCATGGCGAACATCCTGCCGAGCCGGCGCGACATGACCGGCAACGCCTTCAACTACCTGCGATCGGGACTGATCGGTACCTGGGTCGGCGTCATGCCGGCCCTGGGCGGAGGCCCGGCGGGGCTGATTGCCTACGCTCAGGCGCGCAACGCCTCGAAAACGCCCGAAAGGTTCGGTCAAGGTGCGGTGGAGGGCGTGATCGCCTCGGAAACCGCCAACAACGCGACCATCGGCGGCGCGCTGATCATCGCACTAACCCTTGGAATTCCGGGCGATCCAACGACGGCCGTGCTGCTCGGTGGGCTGATGATCCACGGCCTCCAGCCGGGGCCGCAGCTCTTCCTCAACAACCCGGAAGTGCTTTACGGGATCTACTTCTCCCTGTTCTTCTCCAGCGTCGTCATGATGCTGGTGCTTTTCCTGTCGGTCAGGGCGCTGGTCAAGGTCATCTACGTTCCGAGATTCTGGTTGCAGCCGATCCTGATCGCCATGTGCGTGGTTGGCGTCTTCTCGCTTAACAACCGCATTTTCGACATCGGGGTCATGTTCGCCTTTGGCCTCGTCGGCTACGGTTTGGAACGCCTGCGCTACCCCTTGCCGCCGATGGTGCTGGGGATCGTCCTGGGGCCGCTGCTCGAGGCCAATTTCCGCAAGATGCTGGCGGCCGACGGCTTGCTGCCGCTGGTCCAAAGCCCCATCGCCCTGACCTTCCTGCTGCTGTCGGTCGCCTCCCTCATCTGGGCGGCGCGCTTGCGCAGGAAAAGCTTGCCGGAAATTGCCAAGGATTCAGGTTCGGGCGCGACGATACGGGACGAAGATGACGTCCCTTCCCGATTATGACCAAGTCGGGTGGGCCACACTGCGGGGCTATGGCATGCGACTTGCTATGTGACGTTCAGGGTGGTGGGTTCCCTTTCCAGAAGGATCGGAATACAGACCAATGACATATATAAAGACGTTGTGGAAATCGACCGTCGAGGATTCGCTCCATGGTATTTCCGATTGGCTTAAGCAGGTCCTCAAGGCAACGCACTACCACCCGGAGAAGGCGTACATGCGGGCGCGTCAACAGGACCGCGGGCGGGATCGTCCCGTTTCTCCGGGTGGCGAGACGTCGATCCGGGGAAGTTTCTAGGTCCCAGGATTCAAAAGGACCGGCACGGTGACGGAACCGGCAAGCGCGCGCCCTTTTCAGGTGATGACAAAGCCGAACGGGCCGCGCTGCAACCTGGACTGTACCTACTGCTACTACCTGGAGAAGGAACGGCTCTATCCGGACACCAAGAAGTTCCGGATGCCCGACGACGTGCTGGAAACCTACGTGCGCGACTATATTGCGACGCAGATCGCGACGGGCGCACCGGAAATCTGGTTTTCCTGGCAGGGCGGCGAGCCGACGATGCTGGGGGTGGAGTTTTTCCGCCGCGCAGTGGCCCTTCAGGAGAAGTATCGGCCGGCGGACAAGGCCATTCGCAACGCGTTGCAGACCAACGGCACGCTGCTGGACGAGGAATGGGCGCGGTTCCTCAAGGAACACGGTTTCCTGGTCGGCCTCAGCATCGACGGTCCGCGCGATCTGCACGACCGCTACCGCATCGACCGGAACGAACGGCCCACCTTCGATAAGGTGATGGCGGCAGTGGACTTGTTGGACACGCACGGGGTGGCGTTCAACGCGCTGACCGTGGTGCACCGGCAGAACGCCCGCAAGCCGCGCGAGGTCTATCGGTTTCTTAAAGGTATCGGCGTCGAGTTCATGCAGTTCATTCCGATCGTCGAGCGTTCGGCCGACGGCGCGACCCTGGCCGGCGCGCCGCAGATCGACGAAGATGGGGCAGCCTGCCGGGTGACTCCCTGGAGCGTGCTGCCCAAGGACTACGGCACCTTCCTTACCCGGGTGTTCGACGAATGGATCAAGGCCGACGTGGGACGCGTCTTCGTGCAGTTCTTCGACGTGCAACTCGGCCTGTGGGCGGGCGGGCCGTCGTCGCTGTGCTGGTTTGCCGAGACCTGCGGCCAGGGGCTGGCCATGGAGCACAACGGCGACCTCTACGCCTGCGACCACTACGTCTATCCGGAATACCGGCTGGGCAACATCATGGAGACGCCGATCGGGACCCTCGCCGCATCGCCGGCCCAAGCCAAGTTCGGCGACGACAAGCGGGACACGCTCCCGCGTTTCTGCCGCGAGTGCGACTACCGGTTCGCCTGCAACGGCGGCTGCCCCAAGCACCGCTTCCTGACGACGCCCGACGGCGAGCCGGGGCTCAACTATTTCTGCGAGTCCTACAAGGGCTTCTTCGCCCACGCCGCGCCCTGCCTGCGGACCATGGCCGACCTTCTGAACAGCGGCCGCCCGCCCGCCGGGATCATGGAGGTCTCCCGTCGGCACCGGAAGGGCGCCGCCAAGCCGGAGATCGGCCGCAACGACCCCTGCCCGTGCGGCAGCGGCCGGAAGTTCAAGCATTGTTGCAAAAACCCCGCATCCTGACGACGTCGGTTCTGGGTCACGACCTGCCGATTGGGCGTCACCGGCATGGTGCCTCGTTTGACCCTTGATGGCGATGGCGGAGGGGAATGGCGCCTCCGCGTTCACGTCTTTTTTTCGTTTTCCATCGACCTGGTTTGCGCCGGCCTCTAAGGTAGAGGTACGGCGGGATGGACCGGTCGCATCTTTCGTCTTCCAGCTGTTGGGCATGCTGATCCCGGTGTCGCCCAACGCGGCACTGACGAGGGTTTCGCGGCGTCAAGGGGTCCCACCGGCCACCGGCATCGCGAAGGGATGATCATGCAGATCACGGGAATGCTCTACGGTTCGAAACTGCTGGAACACGTCGGGTTCCCGGCGGCCGAGGTGCTCGGCCCCGATGCCAGCGAAAGCCAGATCCGCGAGCTGATCCGCCGCCACGGCACCATCTTCGTCAAGCCGCTGTTCAAGGGCGGGGTCGGCAAGAAGGGCAAAGCCGGGCTGATCGGCAAGGCCACCGATCTGAAGACCGCGCTGGCCGAGAAGGAGCGCCTGTACTTCGTCGAGCACCGCCACGGCAACGTGGTGGCCAAGGCCTTCGGGGTCACCTTCGAGGGCGGCGTGCCGGCCGAGCACGAGGTCTATTTCTCGATCACCGACGCCACCGAATTCCGCGCCCCCACCATGACGCTGACCCACAAGGGCGGCGTGGCCATCGAGGAGCTGGATCGGGGCTCGGTCGCCCGCGTGCCGTTCGAGGCGCTGACCGGCCTCAAGGCCTTCGTGGTCGCCAACGCGCTCACCGAAATCGGCGCGCCGCGCGAGATCATCTCGCCGCTGGTCCAGCACCTGCCCAAGCTGTGGGAGCTGGTGCACCACTACGGCTTCACCACGCTGGAAATCAATCCGATCCGCATGCGGCGCGAGGCCGACGGGCGCCTGATGCCGATCGCCTGCGACTTCAAGTGCGGCTTCGACCGCGACGATCCGCGCTGGCAACGTCTGGGCTTGCCGCGCGACCTGTTCGCGGTGGACACCTCGGGCTTCGAGCAGGAGGTCAACGAGCTGCGCACCCATCAGGGGCAATCCGACGTCTTCGTGATCAACGAGAAGGGCACCATCCTGGCCCCCACCTTCGGCGGCGGCGCCAACGCCCTGGTCACCGAGGTCCTGGGCGACAGGGCGGTCATTTCGTCGGACTTCGGGGGCAATCCCCCCTACGAGAAGATGCGCCAGGTGGCCAGCATCTGCTATCGCTATTGGCTGAGGCAGGCCAACGTGCTGTTCGTCATCGGCGGCAAGTCCAACAACACCGACATCTATGAAACCTTCCGCGCCATGGCCGATGCCCTGCGCGCCCATTTCAGCGAGCACGGGCCGACGCCGCTTTACGTCGTGGTCGGGCGGGGCGGGCCCAACCTGGTGCGCGGCCTGGGGACCCTGGCCGAGGTTTGCGACGCCCTTGGCATACCCTATCGCATGTTCGGCTTCGACAGCGCGCTGTCCGACGTGGTGGGCTACGCCAAGAAGATCGACGACTGGATGAAGGCCGGCGGCCGCGATGAAATTGCTGCCGGCATGGGCATCCGGCCCGCTGCCACCGGCACGCACAACTGACGGCCCGGGGAGAAGACCATGTTCAAGAAAGGGATCGAGGGTTTCCCATACTACATGGGCGTGAACTCGCTGGCCGACATCGCGACGGCCGAGGATCGCGTCTGCGTGCTCAACATCCTGGGCGGCGAGTCGAAGGTCGTCACCCCTATCAGCCATGCCTTTTCGGGCGGCAACGTGGTGTTCGGCACCTCGGCCGGGCGGCGCGGCCAGGTCCTGAAAACGCCGGCCGGCGACATTCCGGTCTTTAACAACGTGCTGGAGGGCCTCGACGACGGTTTGACCTTCAACACCGGGGTGGTCTATCTGCCGCCGTCCGGGGTCCGCGACGGCGTCGCCGAACTGATCCGGGTCAATGCCGCGCTTGAGAAGATCGTCATCCTGACCGAGAAGGTAGCGGTCCACGATGCCCGCGAGATCCGGGCGCTGGGACAGATCAACGGCATCGACATCTTCGGCGCCAACTGCCTGGGCATCGCCGATTCCTGGAACCGGGTGCGCATCGGCGGCGCGCTGGGCGGCGATCACCCCGATGAATCGCTGTTCAAGGGCTCCATCGCCATCTTTTCCAACTCCGGGGGCTTCACCACCACCATCGCCCAGTACCTGGCCATGGAAGGCTGGGGGACGACGACGGTGATCTCCTCGGGCAAGGACGTCTACATCCACTATGCCGCGCGCGATTTCGCCCACGGGCTCAAGAACGACGGGCGCTCCGCCGCGGCCGTCCTCTACTGCGAGCCGGGCGGCTATTACGAACGCGGCGTGGATTTCGGCAAGCCGGTCGTCGCCTGCGTGGTCGGCCGCTGGAAATCCAAGATCACGCGCGCCGTCGGCCACGCCGGCGCCATGGCCGGCTCGGGCGACAGCGCCGAGGACAAAGAGCGCTGGTTCCTGGAATCCTTGGGCGTCGAGGCCGAATTCACCCCCGAACACCCGGTCTGTTCGGCCAAGGGCGCCCTGGTCACCAACATCGCGCATATCCCGGCCGCGCTGACCGCCGTCATGAAGCTTCATGGCGCCAAACCCGATTTCGCGCCGCGCGGCACGCTGACGCTGAAACCCTGGCTGGCCAACACCCAGGGCATCCGGCTGCCGGCCGAGCTCGACCTGCCGGTGGTGACGGCGCCCGAGCCTTACGCGGCGCAGATCGTCGCCCTGCAACGCCAGATCGGCGCGGTCATCCCGCGCCAGGGGATGAAGGACAGGTCCGGCGCCTCGGTCATGGACGGCCAGACCCAGGTCACCAGCGTCCATGGCCACTCGGTGCTCGATCTCGCCATGGAGCCCCTGGAGGCCAATTTCGCCCTGCCCCTGGTCCACGAGATCTGCGGCGAGAACGACCGCAAGATGCTGGACATCGCCATCGCCGCCGAGGTCAACCTGGTCGGCGACGCCACGCTGATCGCCGCCGACGCCGCCCGCGAGGCCGGCAATTCGCCGAACAGCGTGATGGCGGCGGCGGCCTCGATCGTCGGCCCCAAGCGGGTGGAGCGGGCGCTGGCCTGCACCAAGGCGCTTATCGACCTCTTCGCCCACTCGGGGCTCAAGGATTCGCGCGACGAGGGATTCGATTTTTCGAAAATCAAGGTGGACGAGGCGACGCGGACTCTCTTCATGGCGACCCCCGCCGAAAAGGACGATCCGCGGCCGGAGGCCATGCTGAAGGCCGTCGGCGATCGCGGCAGCACCTCGGCGTTCCTGGCCTTCCTGGGCACGCTCAAGGGCCGTCCCTCGCGCGACGCCATTCTGGCGGCCATCGCGCTCACCATCTCGTGGGGGCCGCTGATGCGCAAGCGCATCTCGCGCCTGACGGCGGAAACCCTGCCGTGGTACCTGCGCCTCTATGGCGTCATGATCGGGGCGACAATCCCGGGCCGCCATCATCAGAGGGGCTCGCTCTACGGCATTCCGCGCGCCGAGCGGTTCGGCCGCTGGACGGTGGCCGACCTGATGTTCCTGGCCATCACCGGCAAGAAGCCCGAGGGCGACGAGGCCCGGCCGCTGCAGATGCTGATCGGGCTTCTGATCTCCAACGGCCCCGGCTCGATCTCGGCGCAGGGGGCCAAGGGCGCCGTTTCGGCCGACGGGCCGCAGACCCCCGGGCGGGTGCAGATCAACAAGGGCATGGTCGGCTTTTTGACCCACACCGGCTATTCGCACGGCGGCAACGGCTTCGAGGGCATGGCCTTCCTGCTCGAGCGCTTCAAATCGACCGGCCTCAAGGACCCGACGGATGCCGGCCACGGCCTCGACTTGAAGGCGATGGCGGCGGAATTCGCCGCCACCTACAAGGCCGAGAAGGCGCGCAGCAAGGAGATGGGGGATGAAACCCGCGCGCTGCCGGGCGTCCATCATCCGGTGTTCAAGGGCAAGGCCGTCAACTACGACCCGCGCGAGCGCTTCATCGCCAAGCTGCTGGAAGATCGCGGCGACTACAACATCTTCCACGCCTTCTACTGCGAGCTGGTCCAGGCGCTCTATGCCGCCGGCGCCTCGCGCTACGTTTTCTGCGTCAACGTCGACGCCGTGATCGCCTCGCTGCTGCTGGCGGTGCTGTGGAAGGATTACAAGGAAGGACGGCTGACCGAAAAGGATCTCGAATCGGCGGCGTTCACGGTGTTCCTCTACGGGCGCATGATCGGCTGCGCGGCGGAAATCGACGACCATCTCAATCGGGGTCGCAACATGGATACCCGCACGTCGGCTTCCGCGTGCGGCTTCGTCGTCTGAGGTGTGGATCTGCAAGGGCGCCGGCCGTCCCCAGTGCCTCGTTGACTCCCCGTGTTGCAGGCGGGCAAGCGGCCCATCGTTTCCGCGCCGCAAGTTTTTTCCGGATTCTGCGTAAGAGGCGGCGGCGTTCGGCCGTGTAATCATCAAGACGCCCGTTTTGCCGGGTGTTCGCGACGGGCGGCCAGAAGGACCTCCAACGCCGCCAACCTTTATCAAGGAGCCAAAAAATCATGGTCTCATCCATCTCGTCCGCGCTCAGCAGCGCCATCGACTATGCGCGGATGCAGAAAGACCTGTTCGCCAAGGCCGACAGCGACGGCGACGGCGAACTCAGCCTCACCGAGTTCGGGGCCGCCAAGCCGGCCGACGCGCCGGTCGAAGGCCCGACGTCGAGCGAACTGTTTGCCAATCTCGACTCCGATCAGGACGGTTCCCTGACCGAGGAAGAGATGCAGGCCGGCGCCCAGAAGATGGGCCCGCCGCCCGGCGGCATGCCGCCGGCCCAGGGCCTGAGCGACGACAGCGTCAAAACCCTGCTCGAACTGCTGGCCGAGGAACTCGAAGAGTCCCTGACCCAGATCGCCAGCGACGAGGAGGAGGCATCCGAGGAAGCGACCTCGGCCGCCCAGGCTGAAGACGGATCCGAAACCGCCGCCGAAGTCAGCGACGAGGAGGAGGAAAAAGCGCTTGCGCTGATTCAACAAGTCATCGACGACTATCGAAACGCTCAGGCCTCTTACATGAGCGCGCAGAACCTGGCGGCCGATACCACCGGCAGGGTTTCGACGGTCGGTTGAAACCCGGCCTTCCGGCCGGCCTGTTTCGGGGGGGTGATGGCAAGACCCGGGGTCGAGAGGGGCGCGGGTGTCCCGGTCAACCGGTGAAAACCGTGTGGACGTCGACCTTTTGCGCCTTGTCGCCCGGGGTGATCCGGCGGCGCTGCGCGCCCTGGTCTCGCGCCATCTCCCCCGCGTTCTCAGGATGGCCGAGCGGCTGACCGGCAATCCCTCGGACGCCGAGGAAATCGCCCAGGAGACGATGATTCGCCTGTGGCGGGTGGCGCGAACCTGGAAGCCGGAGGGGGCGCGTTTCGACACCTGGCTTTATCGGGTCACGGTCAACCTGTGCATCGACCGCCAGCGGAAGCGGCCGATGGAATCGCTGGACGGGGTGGCCGAGATGGCGTCTTCGGAAAAAGGCGCCTTCGCCGCCGTCCATGGCGGCCAGATGAACACCCTGGTCCGTCAACTGCTGGAGTGTCTGCCGGAAAAGCAACGCATCGCACTTGTCTTGTCTTACTATGAGGAACTGACATCTCGGGAGGTCGCCGAGATCATGGAGACAACTCCCGGCGCGGTATTGGGACTGCTGTTCCGCGGGCGCCAAGCGCTCAAGGGCATGCTGACCGCGGCGGGAGTGGAGGGTTGGGACAGTGAACCAGAAACCTGAAGACGACGCCGACATTCTCGGCGTTTTCGGCGCCGATCCGAAACGCTGGCCGCCGGATAGGCGGGCCGCGACGGAACAACGTTTGCGCGATGATCTGCGGGCCCGGCGCGCCTGGGCCGAGGCGGCCCGCCTCGATGCCGTCCTCGACGGCTATGGCCTCGCCGACGATCCGGCGCGCCTGGCCGCCGTCGGCGAGGCCATCCTTGCCGAGATCGCGGGGATGGAGGACGCCGATGACTGGGCCTTGGGCCCGATCGGCTGGCCGCAGGGGCTCGGCGTGGCCTCCGCCGTCGGCCTGCTGACCGCGGCGCTTCTGGTGTTCGGCCTGCCGATGGCGACCGGTACCGAGGCCGGACTGCACGACATGCTGGCCTCGACCCTGTGGCTGGGAACCTATTAGCCATGAAGGCTCCGGTCGCGCTCAGGCGGTGGCGGGCGGCCCTGTTCTGGGGCTCGCTCGCGCTCAACATCGTGCTGGTGGGGATATTCGTCCTTCACCCGCGCCTGCCGTTCATGCCGCCCCCGCCACCCCCGCCGCCGCCCGAGGTCATCATCGAGGAGATGGCGGACCGGCTGGACGCCGCCGATCGCAAGGTCTTCGAAACCGCCGTCGCCACGCGGAAGGCCGAGATCCTGGCCCGCCATCAGGCCATCGGCGCCCATTTCGACGCCTTCAAGGCGGAATTTCTCCGCCAGCCGTTCGACGGCCACCGCTTCCAGGATGCCAAGGCCAAGTTGGACGACGCCCGCGCCGCCTTCGAATCGGTGGTCATGGAAACCATGGTCGAATCGCTTGCCGCCATATCGCCGTCCGGCCGCGAGCGCCTGAGCCGGATGCCCGGCCCGCCATGAGCGAATAATTTCGCTGACCGTGCATGGGCAAGGACAGGCGGGCGCCCGATCCTACGCCGGGCTGGACAGCTTCATGAGCACGAGACCGCCGACGATCATCAGGGCGGCCAGGATGCGCATCCCGCCGGCGGGTTCGCCCAGGAGCGCGATGCCCAGCACGAAGGCGCCCAACGTGCCGATCCCCGTCCACACGGCGTAGGCGGTGCCCAACGGCAGCGAGCGCATCGCCCACGCCAGCAGCGCGAAGCTGGCCACCGCGGTCACCGCCGTGACCACGCTTGGCCAGGGGCGGGTGAAGCCGTCGGACTGCTTCATGGCCGTGGCCCAGGCGACCTCGAACAGACCGGCGACGATCAGCGCAAACCAAGCCACGGCAGCCTCCATCGATTGAAATGCCCGGCAGGAAGCGGCGGAACCTCAGCCGCCTCCGCCGATGAACTTCGCGAAGCCTTCGATGAACCCGGCCACGCGTTCGCGGGTGTCCTCGTCGGTCAGGTTGCCCTCGCCATCGAAGAGCGTGCCGGCCCTGGCCACCAGCAGGCGGCCCTCGAACCACGGCCTCGTGCCTAAGGTGCGCAGCACCGGCAGCCAGTGGGCCTGGGAGAGCGTCGTGCCGAAGCCGCCCGGCGAGGCACCCATCAGCGCCACCGGCTTGCCCTTGAAGAGATCCGTGCCGCCGGGCGGGCGGCTCATCCAGTCGATGGCGTTCTTGAAGACGCCCGGAATGCCGTTGTTGTATTCCGGCGTCGCCAGCAGCAGCCCGTCGGCACCTTTCAAGGCTTCCTTCAGGCGAGCCACGGCCTCGGGCACGCCTTCGCCGGCCTCGACGTCGGCGTCAAAAAGGGGCACGCCACGGATCGATCGGGCATCGAGGGTGACGCCTGGCGGCGCCGCTTCGACGGCGGCGCGCAGCAGTCCCGCGTTGTAGGATGCCTTTCGCAGACTGCCGGAAATTCCAAGGATGCGGGTCATGCCGGCCGCGCTCAGGACAGGGCGTCGTCGACGATCTTGGCGAAGATGGCGTCGAGTTCGCCGGCCATGGCGTCGAGCTCGGCCACGCCATAAGGCGCGAACACTTGGCTCGGCGTGCGATAGGTCAGTCGGGCGGTGCCATCCGGCCGTTCGGTCACGTAAAGGCGCAGCGGCGCCTCGATGCCGGCCGCCTCGCTGGCCTTGAGCATGCGCACCGCGAAGTCGGGGCGGAACACCATAAGGACCCGGTTGCCCGGGATGGTGGCGCCGATCGTCTTGGCGCCGCAATCGGCGCACGCCTGGGCGACGACGGCCATGCGGTTGGCCTGGATGGCGCCGGTCAGCTTTTCGACGAAGGCCGCGAAGGGTTTGCCGGTGTCGACGGAACGCGCCCCCGGATAGGGCGACGGATTCTCGGCAACGGCCGGAATGGCGACAAGAAGCGTCAGCAGTCCGATCCACAAGGTTCGCGGGAAGACTCGCATGTCCAACTCCTTGGGCGGGTTGCGGCGACGGCCGGCAACGTCCGGGGAAGGGAACGGGTAAGGGCCATGGATATGGGGAGAGCGAGCGGCCCCGTCAGCCCCGGCGGCGAACACACAACCGTGAGCGCGATGACGCCGCGGCGAGGGTCATGGCGCCGGGGGCGGCGGGTGCCTTAAGCGCTCTCCTCCGCCGCCGCGCCGTAATCTGCGGCCGGGTCAGCTTTCCGGCTTCTCGGCGGCCGGGGGATCGAAGTCGATGCGCTTCCACGCGTTGCAGCGGATGCTTTCCTCGCCCGGCTCGTTGCCGGTCGGATTGGGGATCCTGAACGTAATCGACTGGACGGGGATCTCGAAGATGTCGCGCAGGTTGCCTTCGATCTCGATGGTATTGCCGTTGCGAAGACTCACCCTCCCGAACCCGATCCTGCACGTGCCGCTGATCCTCAGCGCCTGGATGGAGGCGATCTCATCGACCGGCAGGTTCACCGGCCCGTGGGTGCCAAGGTCGCTCACCTGCCACGCCGGGACGTCCTTCATCGGAACGATGGCGCCCTTGAGCTCGCGGCCGACAAGCTGGACGGTGGCCGTGCGCTCGGCCGCGCCGGCCATGGCCGGGGCCAGAATGGCAACGCCCGCCAAGGCCGCAAGAAGCCACCCGCAGATCCATCGCCCCGTTATTGCGCCTGTCCCTGTTGCCACTGTCCGCTCCTGATCAGCCGCCGAAAAAGCGTGTCATGCCGATTTTGGTTCCTAACCGGGCCGGCCGCAAGCCCGCCCGTAAAGGCGCGCCGCCGGCGCCGGGGCGGTGGGCGCTTCGAGCGGTCTCAGCCGCCGTTGCGCCAGTGGCGGATGAGCGGGCCGGCGGCGCCGTAGACGGGGCAGGCGGCGGGCAGCGCCACCCGGGCGATGGCGGCCTTGGCCCGCTCGTGCTCGGCCGGGTCGCCCCACAGGAGGTCGGGGCCGATGCCGCCGGGATAGGCGCCGACGACCACAAGGTCGGCGCTGGCCCGCTCGCGCTTGTGGCCGGTGCCGGCCGGCAGGAGGACGACGTCGCCGGCCGCGACCTCGACGGCGGCGCCCGCCGGCCCGCCCAGGGTGACGGTGGCGGTGCCGGCGACGATGCCCAGCACCTCGTGTCCGGTGGAATGGAAGTGATGGTCCGCATAAATCCCGTTGCGCCAGGCGCCGGGCCAGCCGTTGGCGGCGAAAAGCGCGGCGCAGGTCTCGGCGTCGACGGCGTCGGGAACCAGCGCCCCGCGATAGAGGAGGGCGGGCAGGGACGGGTTGTTGGGAATTCGCCCGTCGTCGGCGAACGTCAGGGTTTCCACCTTCAGGTGCTCAACCGGTACCGGCATGGTGCCCTCGCTTTCCAATCTCTCTGGCATATGGGCGCCCGGCCGGCCCCGGTCAAACCGAGTCCCGGCGGGGCCGAGGGGGCGAGCCTGAGGCTCTGCAGAACCGCCCAGCAGCGGGATCTTGATATTATCCTATGATAGGTATATATTCATCATTAAAACCTTGCCTCCAGGCCTGGGTGCTGGAGGCTTCGGGCGGCGGCCCCGGGCGGGGCACCGGTCCCGTTCGAGACTCGCTCGAATACCATAACGCACTGAAATCAAACAGGAAAACGCCAAAATGATGACAAATGGCGACAGATGATGACATTCCTATCGATGAAATTGCCTTTTTCCCGTTTGATGTCAGGAGGTTGGCGAGCGGCGAAGAGCCCGACCGTCGTCATCTTGCGGCCGGGGCGGAAGGCCGGCGGGCGCGGTCTGAATCGACGAGTCTAGGCGATGCGCGTTGATGAAACCAACCTTGCGAGCGCTCGCCTCTCGTCGATCCGGTTCTGCCCGTCGCCCCGAAGTCGTGGGCGGGAACGGCCGCCCGCGCAGCCCCGTCCCGCCTCATTTCCCATCGACCCGATTTGCGCCGGCCTCTAAGGTAGGCGCGGCGGGATCGGTTGGGATGTGGGATCGTCGATGCGGGTGTGGGCGGCGGCTTTGGTTTTCTTGGGCGTGGGCGCGGCTTCGGCCGGCGCGGCGCCGTTGCCCCGCGTCGTCTCGCTGGATTACTGCGCCGACCAATACGTGCTGGCCTTGGCCGACCGCGAGCAGATCCTGGCCGTGTCGCCGGCCGCCGGGGCCGAGTATTCCTACATGGCCGAGCGCGCCCAGGGCGTACCCCGCGCCCGCCCGACGCCCGAGGCGGCGCTGATGCTTTCGCCCGACATCGTCGTGCGCCAGTGGGGCGGCGGCTTCGGGGCGCCGGACGTGCTGGGCCGCTTCGGCATCCCGGTGGCGCAGATCGCAGACGACGTCAGCCTGGAACAGGCCCGCGCCAGCCTGCTTGCCATCGGCGCCGCGCTGGGCCAGTCGGCACGCGCCGAGGCCCTGGCGGCCGAGATGGACCGCCGCCTGGCCGCCCTCGCGGGTTCGTCCCCGGCTTCCCGGCCGCGCGCCCTTTACGTCACGGCGGGCGGCATGAGCAGCGGCGCCGGCACCTTCATCGACGCCATCCTTCAAGCCGCCGGGGTGCGCAACCTGACCGCCGAGAAAGGGCGCCGCGGCTGGGCGTGGGTCGACATGGAGGCCCTGGCCCTCGACCCGCCCGACCTCTTCGTCACCGGCTTCTTCGACAAGCGCGAGCGGCTGGTCGACAACTGGTCGCCGTCGCGCCACGCCTTCCTTCAGGATGCGCTGGCGTCGCGCCCGGCGGTCCATCTGGCCAGCCGCCAGGTGGCCTGCTCGGCGTGGTTCGTCGTCGACGCCATCGAGGCCGTCGCCGCCAAGCGGAGCGCGCTCAAATGATCGCGGCCGGAAGGCGCCCCCGGGCGGTGGCGGGCGTGCTGCTGGCGGCCCTCATCGCCGTCATGGCGGCAAGCTTGCTGGTCGGCGACGCCGCCCTTGGGTCGGGCGACGTGCTGGCGGCTCTCTTCGGGGCCGGCGATCCGCGCCACGTCTTCATCGTCCAGGACATCCGCCTGCCGCGCATCCTGCTCGGCGCCCTGGTCGGGGCCTCCCTCGGCCTGTCGGGGGCCGCCGTGCAGGGACTCTTGCGCAACCCGCTGGCCGATCCCGGCGTGGTCGGCATCTCGGCCAGTGCCGGGCTGGGCGCCGTGGTGGCTCTCTATTACGGCATCGCCGCCAGTTTCGCGCTGGCGGTGCCGCTCTTCGCCATCCTCTTCTCGCTGGCCGCCACCGCCGTGCTGGCCTGGCTGGCCGGGCGCGACGCCAGCGTGCTCACCCTGATCCTGGCCGGCGTCGCCATCTCCAGCCTGGCCGGCGCCCTGATCGCGCTGGCCATGAACCTGTCGCCCAACGCTTATCTGCTGAGCGACATCGTGCTGTGGCTGCTGGGCTCGCTGGCCAACCGCAGCGCCACCGAGGTCATCCTCGCCGGCCCCTTCATGGCGGCCGGCTGGGCGCTGTTGCTGGCCGCCGCCCGCCACCTGCCGGCCCTCACCCTGGGCGAGGAGGCGGCGGCCTCGCTGGGCGTCGATCTTCGCCGCCTGCGCCTCCAGGTCATCGTCGGCGCCGCGCTGTCGGTTGGGGCATCGGTGGCGGTTTCCGGCATCGTCGGCTTCGTCGGGCTGGTGGCGCCGCACCTGGCCCGGCCCTTCGTCGGCTACGACCCCGGCCGGCTGCTGATTCCCAGCGGGCTCGGCGGCGCGCTGCTGGTGGTCGCCGCCGACCTGCTGGTGCGCAGCGGGCAGGGCGCCGCCGAGCTCAAACTGGGCGTCGTCACCGCGCTGCTGGGGGCGCCCTTCTTCCTGTGGCTGGTCATCCACACCCGGCGGACCATGCGATGATCGAGGCCCGCGCTCTTTCCGCCGCCATCGGCGGCCGCGAGGTGGTCACGCAGGCGTCGATCGCCGCCCGGGGGGGCGACATCGTCGGCCTGATCGGCCCCAATGGCGCCGGCAAGACCAGCCTGCTGCGCGCGCTGCTGCGCCTGGTGGCGCCGACGGCGGGCCAGGTGATGCTCGACGGCGTGGACATCACCGCCGATCCGCCGCACCGCCACGCGCGGGCCATCGCCTATCTGCCGCAGGGCCAGACGGTGGCCTGGCCGCTGACGGTGCGCCGGCTGGTGGCGCTCGGCCGGGCGCCGCACCGCACGGCCTGGAGCGGCCTGACGCCGGCCGACGAGGCGGCGGTCGAGCGGGCACTGGCGGTCGCCGACGCCGCGGAGTTCGCCGAGCGCCCGGTCACCGAACTGTCGGGGGGCGAGCGGGCCCGCGTGCTGCTGGCTCGCGCGCTGGCGGTCGAGGCCCCGGTGCTGCTGGCCGACGAGCCGATGGCCTCGCTCGATCCCTACCACCAGTTGGCCACCGTCGATGCGTTGAAGAAGGTGGCGGCCGACGGCGCCGCCGTCATCGTCGTGCTGCACGACCTCGCGCTGGCGGTGCGCACCTGCACGCGCCTGTGCCTGATGGACAGGGGCCGGGTGATCGCCGAGGGGGCGCCCGAGGCGGTGCTGACGGATGCCAACCTCGCCGCCGTCTACCGGGTGGCGGTGCGGCGCGGCGCCGGCGGCGATTTCGCCATCGGCCGCCGGCTGGACACGTAAGGCCGCCATGGCCGCCGTCCTCATGCTCCAGGGCACCGGCTCCGACGTCGGCAAGTCGGTGCTGACCGCCGGGCTGGCCCGCGCCTTCACGCGCCGGGGCCTGACGGTGCGGCCGTTCAAGCCGCAGAACATGTCGAACAACGCGGCGGTGACGGATGCGGGCGGCGAGATCGGCCGCGCCCAGTGGGTACAGGCGGTGGCCTGCCGGGTGGCGCCAAGCGTGGACATGAACCCGGTGCTCTTGAAACCACAGTCCGATTTGGGCGCCCAGGTGGTGGTGCACGGCCGGGTCGTCGGCACCGCCGAGGCCGGCGCCTATCAGGCCCGCAAGGGCGAGCTGCTGGGCGCCGTGCTGGAAAGCTTCGCGCGGCTTGCCGCCGAAGCCGACCTGGTGCTGGTCGAAGGGGCGGGGAGCCCGGCGGAAACCAACCTCCGGGCCGGTGACATCGCCAACATGGGTTTCGCCGCGGCGACCGGGACCCCGGTGGTGCTGGTCGGCGACATCGACCGTGGCGGCGTCATCGCCGCCCTGGTCGGCACGCACGCGGTGCTCTCCACGGTCGACCGCGCGCTGGTCAAGGGTTTCATCATCAACAAGTTCCGGGGCGACATCCGGCTCTTCGATGACGGCCTCGTCGACATCGTCCGGCGTACCGGCTGGCCGTCCTTCGGGGTGGTGCCGTGGTTGGTCGAGGCGCGCCGGCTGCCGGCCGAGGACGCCGTGGTGCTGGACGACCCCGTAGTTTTGGGGACACCATACTTAATTCAAAGTGAATTAAGTATGGTGTCCCCAAAACTACTGGTTGCCGTGCCGATGCTGTCGCGCATCGCCAATTTCGACGACCTCGACCCGCTGGCCGCCGAGCCCGACGTCGCCGTGCGTTTCGTGCCGCCGGGCACGCCGCTGCCGGCGGACGCCGGCCTCGTGGTGCTGCCCGGCAGCAAGGCGACGCTGGCCGACCTCCGTTTCCTCAAGGCCCAGGGCTGGGACATCGACATCCTCGCCCACGTGCGGCGCGGCGGCCGGGTGCTGGGCCTGTGCGGCGGCTTCCAGATGCTGGGCCGCAGCATTGCCGATCCCGACGGCATCGAGGGGCCGCCGGAAACTGCCGCGGGCCTCGGCCTCATCGACGTCGAGACCCGCCTGGAGCCGGCGAAGACCTTGCGGCGTGTCGCCGGGTCGGCGTGGCCCGGGGGGCCGGCCTTGACCGGTTACGAGATCCACAACGGGGTGACGGCGGGAGACGGGCTTGCCCGCCCGTTCCTCGCCCTCGATGGCCAGCCGCATGGGGCGACGAGCGCCGACGGCCGGGTGGCCGGCTGCTATGTCCACGGCCTCTTCGAAACCGGCGCCTTCCGCGGCCATTTCCTGGCCGGCCTCGGACTGGCCGGCGAGAGGCCCGATCAGGCGGCCCGCCTGGAGGCGGCACTCGACGGCCTGGCCGCCCATCTGGAAGCCCACCTCGACCTCGACGGCCTGCTGGCCGTCGCCGGATCGTACAAGGCCCTACCCGGCTAAGGATTTTCCCTAAGTCGAGGCCAAATATAGACTCGCTCCAAAGAAACCCATGGCTTTTCGAGGGGCTCTTGCGGTAGTTTGCCGCCAGAGGGTGGGGGCCCGCTTGGCGGTGCCGGCCGGGTAACGTCGAGTAACGTATGTGACGAGCGCTGGTTTTCGGGCGGGCGCCCTCTTCTGCGGGTTGTTCGCTCTCGTTTCCCTTTCCGTCGGCGCACGGGCGGACGACGCCGTTCCGCGGCCCCATATCCTGGTCGGCAGCGAGTTCGACTATCCCCCCTACGCCCTGGTCACCGAGGAAGGCGAGGCCGACGGCTTCAGCGTCGATCTGATGAAGGCGGTCGGCGAAGCCGTGGGCATCGACGTCACCTTTAAGGTCGGCCCCTGGAACGAGGTGCGCTCCGCCCTCGAACGGGGCGAGATCGACGCCCTGCCGCTGGTCTCCTATTCCAAGGAGCGGGAAAGGGTCTTCGACTTTTCCATACCCTACATCGTGGCGCACGGGGCCATCTTCAAGCGCAAGGGAGCGCCGGACATCACGTCCGTCGTCGACCTGCGCGACAAGCACATCATCGTCATGTCGGCGGACGCCGGACACGACTGGCTGGTTCGCAACGACATCTCCAATAACCTCGTCCTCACGCCGACGGTCGAGGAATCGCTGCGCCTTCTGGCTGAAGGCAAGTTCGACTACGCCCTGGCTCCGCGCCTGGTCGGGCTGCTGATCGCCCGCGACCTGGAGCTGACCAATCTTGAGACCACCGGTCCGGTGATCGACGCCTATGGGCGCGGCTACGGGTTCGCGGTGAGGAAGGGGAACGTCCCGCTGCTTCTCCAGCTCGGCGAAGGCCTCAGCATCGTCAAGGAATCCGGCCGCTACGACGAGATCTATGAGAAATGGTTCGGCCTTGTCGACCCGCGGGGCGTCCCGGCCGGTGTAATCGCCCGCTACGCTCTGTGGGCCGCCCTCGGCGTCGTGGTGCTGGGCGGGGTGGCATTTGCCTGGATTTCGGTGCTGCGAAATACCGTCGAGGCGCGCACCAGGGAGCTGCGGGAAGCCCATGGCGGCCTGGAGCAACTGGTGACCGAACGGACCCGCGAGTTGCAAGACAAGAATTTCATCCTCGACGCCGTCATCGAGGGCGCCGCGGACACCATTTACGTCAAGGATCGCGACGGCCGTTACCTGCTTGTCAACCGGTCGGGGGCCGAGGCGTTCGATGTCGACCCGGCGGACATGACGGGCAAGACTTCCGCCGACATGTTCGTGCCGGCGGTTGCCGCCGAAATGGCCCGGCGCGACCGCGCCGTCATGGAGACGGGAAGGGCCAGCGACGTTGAGGAAGTGCTCGCCCTGCGGGGCGAGGACCGCATGGTCCACACCTACAAGACGCCCTATCGTGATGCCGAGGGCAACATCATCGGCGTCATCGGCATCACCCGCGACATTACCGAACGCAAACGGGCCGAAGCGGCGCTGGCGGAGAGCGAGGAGCGCATGCGCCTGCTGCTCAGCGGCGTCGCCGTCGGCATCGGCGTCGAGGATCTGGAAGGGCGCACCATCTCGGTGAACGAGGGCCTGGCCCGCATGTTGGGCTACACCCCCGAAGAGCTCAAGGCTATGCGCTTCACCGAATACACCCACCCCGACCATGCCGGGCGGGACGCCGAATTGTTTGCCGAAATGGCCGCCGGCGCGCGCGACGGCTATCAGCTGGAAAAGCGCTACATCACCCGCGACGGGAGCATCGTCTGGGGGCGGCTGACCCGTACCGTGGTGAAGGATGTCCAGGGGGCGCCCAAATATTGCCTCGGCATGGTCGAGGACATCACCGAACGCAAGCGCGCCGAGGAGGCCCTGCGCGAGAGCGAGGAACGGTTCGCCAAGGCTTTCCGAGCCAGCCCGGCGCCGATGTCGATCTCGACCATCGACGACGGCGTGACGCTCGACGTCAACGACGAATGGCTGGCCATGCTGGGCTATTCCCGTGACGAAGTCATCGGCAAGAGCTCCATCGAACTCGGCTGCTGGGGCGGCTCGCAGCGGGCCGCCTTCATCGGCCGCCTGCGCGATGACGGCTCCTTCCGCGGCTTCGAGGCAAGCGTGCTGACCAAGGAGGGCCGGGAGCGGCGGGTGATCCTGGCTGGCGAAACCATCGACGACGGGCGCATGCTGCTGGTGTTCCACGACATCACCGAGCGCCTGCGGATGGAAAGCCGCTTGGCCCATGCCCAGAAGATGGAGGCGGTGGGGCAGTTGACCGGCGGCATCGCGCACGACTTCAACAACCTGTTGCAGATCATCCATGCCCGCCTGGAGATCATCGGCGCCGCCGTCAAGGCCGACGATCCCCTGCGAAACCATGCCCAAAGCGCCCTGGCGGCGGCGCAACGGGGCGGCAAGCTGACCCAGCAGCTTCTGTCGTTCTCGCGCCGCCAGGTGCTGCGCCCGGCTACCGTCGATCCCAACGCCCTGATCGAGGGCATGGTCAAAATGCTGGCCCGCACCCTGGGCGAGGACATCGAGATCGAGACGGTGCTGGACCGCGACGTGCCCTCCATCACCATCGATCCGCACGGCCTGGAAAACGCCGTCCTCAACCTCGCCATCAATACCCGCGACGCCATGCCGAAGGGCGGCCGGCTGTCGGTGAGGACCAGCTGCAAGCGTCTGGAGCGCGATATCGTCGTCGACGACGAGACGCTGCCGGCCGGCCCCTATGTCGAGGTCTCGGTCACCGACACCGGGTCCGGCATGACGCCCGAAACCCTGGGCCATGCCTTCGAGCCCTTCTACACCACCAAGGGGGTGGGCGAGGGCAGCGGCCTTGGGCTTTCCATGGTGTACGGCTTCGCGCGCCAGTCGGGCGGCCTCGCTACGCTGGAAAGCGAGGTCGGCCAGGGCACGACGGTGCGCATGCTGCTGCCTCTCGTCAACGCCGCAGCCGCGCCGGCCCGGCCCGAACCGCGCGCTGGCGACGCGAAAGCGCCGGTGGCGGCGACGGTGCTGCTGGTCGAGGACGACCCCGACGTGCGTGCCGCGGTGGCCATGGTCCTCAAAAGTGCCGGCTACAGGGTCCGCGAGGCCGAAGACGGCGCCACCGCGCTGACCGTGCTCGACGCCGACGCCTCGATCGGCCTGGTGTTCAGCGACGTCGTCATGCCGCGCGGCATAAACGGCTTCGATCTGGCCCGCGAGGCGACCCGCCGCCGCGGCGACCTCAAGGTCATCCTCACCTCGGGATACCCGGAATCGGAGTTGCAAAACTCCGGGCTGGCGAAGAGCGGCTTCCGTCTGCTTGCCAAGCCCTATGCCAAAAGCGAGCTTCTCGAGACCCTGGCCGCCATGCTGGGCGGCGAGGAGTCTTCCGCCGGGTCGAGCACCCGCCGGGCCTGACGCGGCGGGGGCTCCCCACCTCAACCCTCTCGCATCGAGGGGCAGGGAGGGGCCGCAGCGCGCCTTGCCGGGCCGGCCGCGCGTTCCCACATCCAGGGCTTCTCTGGCGAGCGGGAGGCGGCGATGACGCGAACCCTGTCCCTGGCGATCCTGGCCCTCGCGCTGGCGGTGGCGGCGCCCGCCGAGGCCGAGGTCAAGGTGCAATCCTATCCGGTGCTCAAGGGGGCACATCCCCACGACGTCGCCCCTGACCCGGCCGGTGGCGTTGTCTGGTACACGGCGCAACGACAAGGCGCGCTGGGCCGTCTCGATCCGGCGACCGGCCAGGTCCGTCATATTCCGTTGGGCGAAGACTCGCGTCCGCACGGCGTCGTCGTCGGACCGGATGGCCGGGTGTGGATTACCGACGGCGGGCTGAATGCCATCGTCGCCGTCGATCCCAGGACCGAGGCGGTCACCTCCTATCCGCTACCCTCCGGGCGGCGCAACGCCAACCTCAACACGGCGGCCTTCGATGGCGCCGGGGTGCTGTGGTTCACCGGCCAGAACGGCATCTACGGCCGGCTCGACCCCAAAAGCGGCCGGATGGACGTCTTCGACGCTCCGCGCGGCGTCGGCCCCTATGGCATCGACGCCACGCCAACGGGCGACATCTGGTTCGTGTCCCTCGCCGGCTCCTATCTCGGCCGGGTGGATCGCGAAAGCGGCAAGGTCGAGGTCATCGACCCGCCGACGGCGGACGCCGGCACCCGGCGCGTGTGGTCGGATTCCAACGGGACCCTGTGGATCTCGCAATGGACGGCCGGGCAGTTGGCCCGCTACGACCCCAAGGTCCGGGCGTGGAAGGAATGGAAGCTGCCGGGCGACGACCCGGCCGCCTATTCTGTCTACGTCGACGATCGGGACAAGGTGTGGGTCAGCGATTTCGACGCCAACGCCATGTTGCGTTTCGACCCCGCGACCGAGGCCTTCGAGGCCTTCCCCATCGCGCGCGAGGACGCCGAGGTGCGTCAGATGCTTGGCCGCAAGGGCGAGACGTGGGCCGCCGAGTCCGGTACCGACACCCTGACCGTCTATCGCTACGAGTGACGGGCGGCGACTAGCCCAGCGAGGATGCCGCCGCTTCCCACAGCAGCTTGACGGCGACGGCGGTGAGGATGGCGGCGTAACCCCAGGTGATCCAGGCCGGCTTGGCGCCCTTGATCATCAGCCGGCTGCCGATCTGCGAACCCACGATCACCGCCACCGCGGCGAGCGCGGTCAACAGTCCCGGCAGTTCCATGGTGCCGGCGTAGCCGGCGGCGCCGGTGAACGAGCACACCGTGACCACCAGCGCGGTGGTCGCCGCCGTCTGGCGCGGAGGATACCCCAACGCCATCAGGGCGGGCGCCACCACGAAGCCGGCGCCGATACCCAACAGCCCGCCGACGAAGCCGACCCCGGCGCCGACGCCGAGGCGGAAGACCAGCCGGCGGGGATGGGGGGCGGGTGTGGCAGCGGGGCTGCCCAGGGCCGGCTTCTTGGCGGCGCCGCGCACGGCGCGCATCGCGGCCAGGGTCACGGCGCCGGCAAAGAGGGCCAGCACGGTCCCCGAAGCCAGATGAGGCTGGGCCAGCGCGCCCAAAGGTGCGGTGATGGCCGCCGCCGCCGCCATCGGCAGGCCGCCCTTCCAATCGACCAGGCCGGCCCGGCCGTAGGGGATCAGCGCCAACAGGGTATTGAGCCCGTTGAGCATGAGGCCCAGCGGAATGGCCGCCGTCCCGAGGTCGAAGCCGGCCCAGTGGAGGATCGGCACGAACAGGATGCCGCCCCCCAGCCCGAGGACGACGAAGACGGCCGAAACCGCAAGGATGGCGCCGGCGGCGATTGCAGCGTTCACGGGGGCTTCCCACCTAGAGAAATTGACGACGGGCGTGGGGTCGTCTGTGGAGGACGAGGAGAAACGGGCATGCGGACGGCGATAGTTGTGACCTTTCTGGCGATCGCGTCAAGCGTGGTGTCGGCGAGCGAGCCGGCCCGCCACACCTCGCCCTACCAGGGGGAGGAGAAGCGCGCCGTCAAGTCATTGGCTGACAGCGAGGTCGCCGACCTGCTGGCCGGGCGCGGCGCCGGGTTCGCCAAGGCGGCCGAGCTCAATGGCGTGCCGGGGCCGGCCCATCTGCTGGAGATGAAGAGAGAGATCGCGCTCACCGCCGGGCAGGAGGCCGAGATCGAGGCCGTGCGCCAGCGCATGCAGGCCGAGGCCGTGGAGCTGGGCAGGCGCCTCGTCGCCCTGGAAGCCCAGCTTGATGCCGCTTTCGCCACCGCCACGGCGACGAAGGAGGCCCTCGGCGATCTCTTGACCGCCATCGCCTCGGTCGAGCGCAACCTGCGCTTCGCCCATCTGGCGGCGCACCTGGAAACCCCGGCCATCCTGACCCCCGGACAGATCCTGGCCTACAACCGCCTGCGCGGCTATGCGGCCGCCGACCCCTGCGCCGCGCCGCCCCCCGGCCATGACCCCGCGCTCTGGCGCCGGCACAATCACTGCTCCGACTGAGCGCCCGGCTTTCGGCCTGACGACCGGGCCGCCGTCGGACCGCAAAAAGAAATCCCCTGCCTGATCGGCAATTCCCTTGCTCGCCGTGTGCCCTATAATCGCCGGGCCGCTCGGGCCCCTTCGGGGGCGGGGGCGGCGCGGCCCTCTTTCAGGCAAGTCCCCCTGCGGCGGGCCGCCGGCTGACCGGAAATCCTCGGATCTCAAGAAACGGAGCCTGTCGCGATGCCCCTCGACCCCATCAAGATCGCCCTGCCGGGCGGCGAAACCCTTCCCTTGCCGCGCATGATCCCCGTCGAACAACGCTTCCCCGAAGACGACGTCGGCGACGTCAAGGCGGCGGTCGTCGCCGCCCTGGCCGCCTTGCCGAAACGGCCGGACGTGGCCGGCAAGCGCATCGCCATCACCGCGGGCAGCCGCGGCATCCCCGACGGGGTCGCGCTCTATCGGGCGCTGATCGATCAGCTCAAGGCCTGGGGAGCCAAGCCGTTCGTCTTTCCGGCCATGGGCAGCCACGGCGGCGGCACGGCGGAAGGCCAGCTGGAGATGGTCAGGGGCTACGGCCTTACCGAGGAAGCCTTGGGCGTGCCGATCCTTTCCTCCATGGAAGTGGTCGAGTCGACGAAACTCGGCGACATCCCGCTCTATTGCGACAAAAATGCGCACGGCGCCGACGGCATCGTGGTGGTCAACAAGATCAAGCCGCACACCAGCTACAAGGGCGACTACGAAAGCGGGCTGTGCAAAATGATGATCATCGGCATGGGCAAGCACCACGGCGCCACCATCTTCCATTCCCTGGGCTTCGCCCGCTTCGCCGAGATGATGCCGAAGGCGGCCGCCGAGCAGTTGAAGGTGCTGCCGGTGGTGTTCGGCTTGGGGCTCGTCGAGAACGCCTACGACGGCCTGGCCGTCATCGAAGCGATCGTGCCCGAGCGCATCGTCGCCCGCGAGAAGGAGTTGCTGGTCACCGCCAAGGACGTCATGGGCAAGCTTCTGATGAGCGCCATCGACGTGCTGATCGTGGACGAGGTCGGCAAGAACATCAGCGGAACCGGCATGGACCCCACCGTCACCGGGCGCGCCGCCTCGCGCCTGCCCGGCTTCGTGGCGCCGCCGATCACCCGCGTGGCGTTGCTCGACATCACCGAGGAATCGCACGGTAACGCTACCGGCCTGGGCGTCGCCGACATGATCACTTTGCGCATGTTCAACAAGATGGACCTGGGGGCCACCTACACCAACACCATCACGTCGCGCAATACCGACGCCACCCGCATCCCGATGATCCTGAACGATGATAAACAGGCCATCACGGTGGCGGTGCAGACCTGCCTCGGCGTCGATCCGGCCAAGGCCCGCATCGTGCGCATCGTCAACACCAAGAAGCTGCACAAGATCTGGATGTCCGAGCCGTATCTGGAGGAGATCAAGGCCCAGTCCGGGAAGTTCGCCATTCTCGGCGAGGCCAAACCGTTTTCCTTCGACGCCAAGGGTACCCTGCTGGATTGAGGCGGTGGCATAACCGCGACGGGGTGAGGGGGGCGATGATCGATCGGGACGCGATTTCGGGGCGGGCGTTGCCGCGTGGCATCGTGCCCAGCCTCAATACGCCGTTTACCGCCGACGGCACGCTCGATACCGAGGCTTACGGCCGCCTGATCGATTATGTCATCGCCGCCGGGTGCGGGGGCGTGCTGCTGCCGGCGGTGGCTGGCGAGATCGGCAGCCTGTCGCGCGCCGAGCGCGAGCGGCTGATCGAGGCGGCGTCGGCGCGCAACGCCGGGCGCATTCCCATGATCGTCGGCGTGTCGGCGGCGGCATGGCCGGAAAGCCTGGCGCTGGCCCGCCACGCCCGCGCCGCCGGCGCCGACGCCGTGCTGTGGCAGCCGGAGCCCGGATTATCGGAGAACGCGCTGGAGAAGGGCTTGGCCGCCTTGGGCGAGGCCGGGCCGGGCGCGGTCGTCCTCCAGGACCTCGACTGGCGCGGCGGCGGCCTTGGCGTCGAGATCATCGCCGCGCTGTTCGCGCGCGTTCCGGCGTTCGCCGGCATCAAGGTCGAAACCGTTCCGGCCGGCCCCAAGTACAGCGCCATCCAGGCGGCGACCGGGGGGCGTCTGCACGTTAGCGGCGGCTGGGCGGTGAGCCAGATGATGGATGCGCTGGCGCGCGGCGTCGATGCCTTCATGCCGACGGGGATGGAGCCCATCTATTGCGAGATTTATCGCCGCCACGAAGCGGGCCGGCCGGAAGAGGCCCGCGCGCTCTTCGAGGCGATCCTGCCCATCCTGGCGTTTGCCAACCAGCACATCGAGGTCAGCATCCGCTTCTTCAAGGCCCTGCGGCGGGCGGCGGGACTGTTCGCCACCGACGCCTGCCGGCCGCCGGTCGCGGCGCTGGATGCCGTCCAGGACCGGGAATGTCGGCGCCTGGTCGACTGGGCGCTGGAAATCGAACGAAACCTGAGCCAAGCCTGAGGCCGCAGGCGCCCCGCCGCTCCCGGCCGGATCCCCCGTCGAAAGACCAATCCCGACAGCCCCGGCTGCTGTGAGGGGTTAGGGGGCGGGGCGAAGTGCCCGAGCGTTCCCCACCTTGCGTGTTCAAGTGGCTCCTCTTCATGCGATGGAGAAGGGTGCGCCCGGGACGCTGGCCACCGTTCTGGGCGCCGGCACGCGAGCCTCGCGATCCGGAATCCAGGCCGGCTCCTTCCGTGCGCTGCGGCGCCGGACTCTGGACCCCCGCCTCCGCAGGGCTGACGAGGAGGGAAGCGTGGGGGTGACGGAACCACTTCGCCCCCGGCGCGGTTTAGCCGGCTCGGGGCTTTCCCTTGAACCGAGGCGGCGGGTGGCATTTTGGCGCGGGCGCAGACCCAACGCGGACGGCGGCAATGCAAGGACGACGACCGCGAGGCCACGTCGCCGGCCTTCGTGGTCGGGCTCGGGCGGGCGTTCGGCGGCGCGCTGCTGTTCGCGCTCCCCATGCTGATGACCATGGAGATGTGGTCGCTGGGCTTCACCATGGCGCCGGAGCGCTTGGCGCTGCTGCTGGCGATCACGTTCCCGCTGCTCGTCGGGCTTTCGCGCCTGGGCGGCTTCCGGGTCACCACGCGCCTCATCGACGATGCCGCCGACGCCCTGGTGGCGCTGGCCGTCGCCGTGGTGGCGGCCGCCCTCATCCTGGCGCTGTTCGGGCTCGTCACTCCCGACATGGCGGCCCGCGAGATCGCCGGCAAGGTGGCCTTGCAGGCGGTGCCGGGGTCCATCGGCGCCATGCTGGCCCGAAACCAGCTCGGCTCGGCGCCCAAGGAGAGGAAGGAGTCGCCGCCCGGCTTCTGGGAGGAGATCTTCGCCATGGTGGCGGGCGCGCTGTTCGTCTCGCTCAACGTCGCCCCCACCGAGGAGATGGTGCTGATCGCGCACACGATGAGCGCCTGGCAGATCCTTGGCCTGGCTGCCTTCTCGCTGTTGCTCATGCACGTCATCGTCTACGCCGCCGAATTCGCCGGCGGCCACGGACCCCTGCGGCCGCCCGAGGCGCGGTTCATGGGCGTCTTCGTGCGCTTCACCGTCACCGGCTACGTGGTGGTGGTCGGGGTCTCGTTCTACCTGCTGTGGAGCTTCGGGCGGCTGGACGGCACCGCCTTCGAGCAGGCCCTGGAGTTCGCCCTGGTGCTGGCCTTCCCCGGCGCCTTGGGCGCCGCCGCCGCCCGGCTGGTGCTGTGATGGGCAGGCGTCCCGCCCCCGCCATGGGCGCCGGCACCTCGCCGCTCGAATGGGCGGTGGCGGCCCTGGGCGCGGCGCTGCTGGTGGCCGCCGTCGGCTATCTTGGCTGGCATGGGTGGACGCGCGAGGCCGGCCCGCCCGACCTGACGATCGAGGAGGTCAGCCGCGGGACGGGCCAGGGCGGCCATCGGGTGGCGGTGCGGGTGAGAAACGTCGGGCGGGAGGCGGCGGCCCAGGCGGTTATCGGCGGCGAACTGATGGAAGAGGGCGGCCAGGTGGCCGAGGACGCTGAGACGATACTCGACTACGTCGCCATCGGCTCGTCCCGCGAGGCCTGGCTGGTGTTCACCGAAGACCCCGCCGGCTACGCGCTCCGCCTCCGCGTCAAGGGCATGGCGAGGCCATAGGGGGGCGCGGGTTGGCTAAGAGAGGAAGACGTGGATGGCCGGAACAAGTCCGGCCATGACGATGGAAATTGAACTCCCATCCGTCATCCCCGCACGTGTTGCGGGGATCCACGTCTTTCTTCCCGAAGGGCTACCGCGGGCCCCAGCAGAAGCCGGGGTAGGTGGGAGAGGCGGCGCTGGCGGCGAGGCCGTCGTCCTCGATGACCGCGACGCCCCAGCATTCCGGCGGACGGGTCGGAGAGCCGCCGGCGGCAAGCCCGTCGTCGGCGAAGGGCGGGCAGCCGCCGGCCGGCGAGGTCACCCGGTTGGCGGTCAGTCCGTCGTCGCCGTGGCAGGGGACGAAGATGGTGACGGGCGAGGCCATCAGCCCGTCGTCTCCGGCCGCCCCGGCCGGGGCTGGCGGCGCCTCGAAGGCGCCGCCGTTGGCCCGCCACGCCGCCATCGGGTCGGCGGCGGCGTTGTTCGGTACGGGTGTGTGCATCGATCGATCCCCTTCCCTCAGCGGCACGCCCACGGATTGGTGGAGTTGCCGGCCTTGAGGCCCTCGGCTCCGACGCAGGCGCGCGACACCGAAAGCGCCTCGAGCCCGCCCTCGGCATCGCGGCAGTAGTAGTTGGTCTGCGCGGCGGCAAGCCCGTCGTCGGCGCCGCAGGGCAGCCCCATCGACGGGATCAGGGCGGCAAGCCCGTCGTCCTCGACGCAGTAGACGATGAAGGTGTGCGGGGCCGTGGAAAGGCCGTCGTCGCCGGCCGTCTCGGCCGGGGCCGCCGTCGGCTCGACGGCGCCGCCGGTGGCCAGCCATTGCGCCATCAGGTCGTTGTGGGTCGCGGTGGTGGAAATCGTATGCATAGGCTCGATACCCCCCCTCGGGTCAGCGGTTGAAAGTGCATCGCAGTCGCAAGCGAGGGCAAATACTACGCGGGGTTGCGCCGCCGGGCAAGGCCCAACGCACGCGCATAAGGAGTAGGGGGGGCGCCGGCGGGGCAACAGGGAGAGGAAGACGTGGACCTGCCTGCGCGAAGCCGGAGCTTCGCTTCGGCGAAGGCGGGTCTACGTTTTTTTCAGGGCCTTAAAAGCACCGTGGCCAGCTCTGGGTGGGGCCGGTGGCCTTGAGCCCATCTTCGACGAAGCACATGCGCGAGAAGCTGGGCTCGCAGGCGGTCAGCCTGGGATCGCCGAACGTGCAATAGGCGCCCGTGATGGGGGAGGAGGCCTGAAGCCCGTCATCGCCGGTCGCCGGCTCGCCGACCGCCGCGCCCATCGCGCCCCCGGTGGTCCGCCATTGCGCCATCAGGCTGGCGCCGGTTTCCTGGATGATCGTTTGCATGCGTGTTCCTCCGTTGGGTTTTTTTATGGATCATCCTACGCCGATCCGGGCTGGCCGTCGCCGTCAATAGGCGGCTTCAAAGGAAGCAAGATTCACCACCGAGAACACAGAGAACACGGAGTTTCACAGAGAAGAACCTCCTGTCCGGGCCTGGCCCGGACGATCCCTTCCTTCCCCTCTGTGCCTTTCTCGGTGTTCTCGGTGGTTCGATTATTGATCCTTCGGCAGGCTCAGGATGAGGGGTTTTTGAAGTCCTCATCCTGAGCAGGGCCTTCGGGCCCGTGTCGAAGGATCGCCGACGCTTACCAGCAGAAGGCGCCGATGGTGGACGCGTAGCCGCCGGCCGTCAGCCCGTCGTCGGCGTGGCACAGCGCCGTCGGCACGGTGGAGGTGGTTGCGGCGAGCCCGTCGTCAATGAGCAGGCAGCCGA
This sequence comes from Shumkonia mesophila, assembly GCF_026163695.1. NCBI lineage: Bacteria > Pseudomonadati > Pseudomonadota > Alphaproteobacteria > Rhodospirillales > Shumkoniaceae > Shumkonia > Shumkonia mesophila. Next base: position 64,152 of record NZ_JAOTID010000018.1, read on the forward strand.
ACCCGGTGTGGTGGCCGGCCTCAAGCCCGTCGTCGCCGCAGACATAGAATTCCCGCGTGGGCATGGCGGCGGTGATCCCGTCGTCGCCGCAGTAATGAGCCGAGCGCGAGAAGCCGAGGGCGGCCAATCCGTCGTCCTCTCCCGCCGTCTCGCGCAGGGCGTCGCCGGCGCCGCCGGTGGCGATCCAGGCGGCCATCAGGCCCGCCTCGTGACTGCTTGTCCGTTCCATGATCTCTCCCATTCCTGGTTGTTTGAAGCCCGCGATCGCGAGCGCCCCCTCCGGCGTCGCGAATCACGTTACGCCGAATGCCGCCCCCCGGCTGCGACGGCCGTCACAGGGGGGGCCTTATCGTGGGGGGGCAGGGAGGGGGCTTCTTGGCATGCGGGTTTGCTTCACGGCCTTGTCCAGAGCCTGTCGCAGGAGGGCCGCGTCCGGGCGCGGGCTATTCGCCGGCCGTATCCGTGCCGGTCGCCTTGAGCACCCCGAAGTCCTGGGATTTCGAGCCGTCCTCGGCGCGATCGAAGCCGTCAGCCGCCAGGCCGCGTTTCAAGAGCTCGCGAATGGCGGCGGCCCGGGTCGGCATCCGCCGCTCGAACCGCCAATCGTCCAGCGCCCGCAGTTCCTCCTGCGTCATCATGATTTGGAGGCGTTCGCCTCTGAACAGCTGGGTCATCGGCCTCTCTCCCCATCAGCCCATGGCACAATTATGGAGATTGCGGCAGACGCGTCAACGGCTAAAAAGAGGTAAAGGCACCCGTCGGCGCAATCTACTCATTCTCCCCCTCGTCAGCCGCCGGCACACAAGGGGCAATGAACTCATAAAGACAATAGGCAGCAAAAAGTGCCGATAATGCACCTATAAACGAGTCATCATTAATAAATAGTTGCAGGATCTAAGTAATGAACAGACATTTGATTCCTTGGCTCAGGTGGAAACGATCATGGCGAACATATTGAGGCTGGCACCTTTGGATATTGCGACGTGCCTGCGGGACGTTGGTGCGAGCCTGGTCTCGTCGCGCCCTCCGGCGGCCGGCGTCGATGTCACCTATTGTCTGGACAGCACCTGTTCGGTGCGGCCAGACCAGGTGGCGCCGCTGGTCCGCATGGCCTGGGAACTGATCGCCAACGCGCTTAGCCACGCCCATCCGGCGCGGGTGCGTGGCAGGCTCGCCATCGTGTGCCGCCCAGGCCCCCGGGGCGAGGTCGTCATCGAGGTGGCCGACGACGGCGTCGGGCTGCCGGAAGGCTTCGACGCGGCCAACGACGGCGGGGCCGGGCTCAGGCGCGTGCGCACCTTGGGCCAGCGCCTGGGCGCCACCCTTTCCTTTCACTCGACGGGCCTTGGCCTGACGGCGCGCATTGTCGTGCCGACCGGGCGGGCGGCCCGTACCGCGAATTTCAATAGGCAGCGCAACGAAGACGGCCGGTGGCGCCGTCAGCATGAGGAGAGTTTGTGATGGGACGGCGGTTGTTTCCAACCTCGATTTCTTCCTATGGCGAATACCGGCGGAGGCTGGGCCGGCTGGCCGACCTGTGGGGGGCGGACCCCCTGCTCGATTCCCGGGAGGCCGAGAATCTGCTCGACGACATCGCCGCCTACATGGTGGACGGCGGCGAACTGGGCGGCGACGACATGGACGGCGATGCCGGCCCGGCGCCATTGGCCGAAGGCGAGCGGCCGTCACGGGAACATTAGGAATGTCCTGCGAGGGCGGCTTGGCCGAACTGCTGGCCGAGAACGACAGCCAATACACCCCGGAAACCGAGCGTCTGCTCGACGATATCGCGGCCTACATGATGGCTGAAGGAGAGATGAACCCGGGGGGCTGGGTGGAGTTCCTGCGCCCCTTCGGGACGGACGGGAAGCCTTCGGAAGTGCGTTGACGGGCCCGGGGCCAATCGTCGCCTTGACCGGCTCAGCCGGGGTCTTTTTGGGGAGGTCGGAGGCGAGGGGAACGGCCCCGGGCAGGGGGAGCGTTCCAGCAATCCGCCGCATTTCGCCCTGGGGCGCCGCGCGGACGTCCATCCGCCCGATGGCCTTGGCCATCGGGGCGCGGGGCGATGCGGCGAGCTTACGGATTCGAAGGGGAGATAAGCAATGCCATCGACTTTCGGCCAGAGAAACGATCCGCTTGAAATGAAAGTGGCGGCATACGATTTGCATAAACGACTAGCCGCCATACCACGGAACGTGGAGGCATCAGGCAAGATTGAGGGAAGCATTGGATGTTCATCGAGGCCACATGTGAGAGAGGGACACACCATGCCTTCAACCTTTATCTTGACGCCCGCGTCTCCCGGGGGGGAAGACGCCGGCCCGGGGCTTGACGGTTCCCGGGTCTATCTGCTGGTGCCTTACACGGAGGCGCAGGCGGAAGGTGCGATTGCCGGCCGCCAGCGAATCGCCGTGAACGGGGGCGCCGCGAGGGGCGAGTTGACGGCGCGCCAGCACGAGATCCTGATGGCGCTCCAAAACGGCTCATCCAACAAGCAAATCGCCCAAAAACTGGGCATTATGGAAAGCACGGTCAAGATTCAGCTGAAATCGATCTTCCGCCGGCTCGGGGTGAAAAATCGCACCCAGGCCGCGCTGATCGCCCATAGCCGGCACGCTTGAGGGGGCGGGGCCGGCCTTTCCGGAAATCGGAAATCCAGGCGTTATGGCCGCAGCGTTTGCGGCCATTCACGTCTGCGGCCCCCGCGGCCCCGCCGTGGCGCCCCATCCGCGGCCTATGCCTGCCGGGGCGGAAAGCGGTTCAAGGGGTGGAGACGCCGTTGGCCTCGGGCGGGGCCCATGTCGAAGGATGCCCGAGGGACGGAGCCCTAGTTGAGCGCGGCTTCGGGGTTCGGGCGGTCGAGGCCGTTGTTGATCGCCCAGATGGCGGCCAGGGTGCGGTTGAGCCACGGATGTTACAAAACGTTACAAAGAATCCGTTTCTCCGACATCGCTTCGAAACACGACTCGGGTACATCTCCTGCCGGCGCCGCCCCGAACCCGCGGCCGGCCGCAATGGAAACCGGTCCCATGCGCAAGATCATCGATCTCAGGGAAATCAAGTTCCTGGTGGTCGATGACAGCCAGTTCTCGCGCTCCATCGTCAAAGCCATCCTGCGCGCGCTGGGCGCCCAGGCCGTCCACATCCACGAGGCCACCGACGGCGAGGATGCGCTCAAAGCGCTGGCCGCACACAAGCCCGACATCGCCATCGTCGATTACAAGATGGAGCCGATGGGCGGTATCCAGCTCACCAAGGCCATCCGCCGCAATCCGGAGTGCCCGGCGCGAACCATGCCGATCATCATGCTGTCGGCCTTCACCGCCGAGGAGCTGGTGGCCACCGCGCGCGACGCCGGTGTCACCGAGTACGTGTCGAAGCCGATCTCCATCGAAGCGCTCTATTTGCGCATCGAGGAGACGGTGCTGCGCCCGCGCCAGTTCGTCATCGCCGAGAATTTCTGCGGCCCCGACCGCCGGCGGCGCGTCGATGAGTTCTATGCCGGGCCGTGCCGGCGGACCTCCGACCACGACCCCGCCGCGCCACCGGCCCCGCCATCTGCGGCGGTGGCGGGAGGCGAAGCCTCCCGCGAGGTGGAACTCGTGGCTGAGGAAGGCCAAGCGACATGAACAGCGAAGACAAGGGCCGGGACATGACGGCATCGCAGGCCAAGGCGGAATTCATCGCTCCCTCCTATGCGTTGAAGGCCAAGGCGCCGCTGCGCGACCTCGACCTGGCGGCGGTGGTGGCCCAGGCGGTGTTGGGGCTCAAGGACCTCCAGCCCGACTATCGGGCGGTGCTGGAGGAGGAATGCCGCGCCCTTTACGCCGCCGGCGCCGACGTCGAGGATACCGGCGGCGGCCCGATCGCGGTCGCGCGGCTAAGCCGCATGGCCCACCAGATCCGCGGCCACAGCGGGACCATCGGCTTCGCCGCCGTGTGCAGGGTCTGCGACAGCCTGTGCGGATTCCTGACCGGGCGCGACACCCTGTCGGCCAAGGAAGTCGAGGTCGCCCGCCTGCACCTGGACGCCCTGCTGGTGGTGCTCCAGCACACCGACGACCGCCAATTCGATGGCCGCTTCGACGCCGTCTTCGGCGAACTGGAAAAGGTGGTCCACAAATTCGAGGGGACGTGAGGGGCCCTGTTGCCGGGCGATTGCCGCCGCCTCAATAGCGCAAAAACGCTTGCCGCTCGGCGGTCCAGGCCTGTTCGTCGGGCACGGCCAGCGCGTCGAGATCGCCTGGCGTCGCCGCCGCGTCGTCCACCCACTCGCGCAGGGCCGGACCGCCGTTGATCACGTCGATGGCGAGCCTGCCCGTCTCGTACTCGTAGGCGAAATCGCGCCACAGCGGATAGTCGGCCTGGAGCCGGCGGATGGCCTTGAAGGCCAGGGCCTGGAGGCGCCAGGGCCTGAACGCCGCGTGGTCGTAGCCGGGCCCTTCGGCGTGGATCATGACGCCGTGGCAGAGCATCCCCACATGCTTGTGAAACGTTGGCTCGAACCAGCACTCGCGCAGCCGGCAGCCGGCCAGCCACTCCGGCGCCCACGCCGCCATTTCTGCCATCACCCGGCGGGCGTCGATGTCGGGCGCCCCGAACATCTCCAGTGGGCGCGTGGTGCCGCGGCCTTCGGAAAGGGTCGTGCCCTCGACCATCACCGTGCCCGGATAGGCGCGGGCCATGAAAAGGTTCGGCGCGTTGGGGCTGGGATTGACCCATACCCGTTCGGCCATGGGCCAGCCGAAGCCCGGCGCCGCATCGGGCCGCCAGCCCTTCATTTCGATAACGCGGTACTCGACGTCGAGCCCGAGCGTCCCGATGAACCACAACCCCAGTTCGCCCAGCGTCAGCCCATGGCGCATTGGCAACGGCCCGGCCCCGACGAAGCTTTGCCAGCCGGTGCTCAGCCTCAGGCCCTCGATGGGCCGGCCCACCGGATTGGGACGATCCAGCACCCATACGGCCTTGCCGTGGCGCGAGGCCGCTTCCAGGACGTAGCGCAGGGTCGTGATGAAGGTGTAGATGCGGCAGCCGAGATCCTGCAGATCGACGAGGAGGACGTCGAAGGTTTCCATCATCGCGTCCGTCGGCCGGCGCCCCTCGCCATACAGGCTGAAAACCGGGACGCCATGGACCGGATCGCGGAAATCGGGCGATTCCACCATGTTGTCCTGCTTGTCGCCGCGCAGGCCGTGCTGCGGGCCGAAAGCGGCGGTCAGCCGGATGTCGGGGCAGGCGGCCAGCCGGTCCAGCGAATGCGCGAGGTCGTCGGCGACCGAGGCGGGGTGGGCCAGCAGGGCGACGCGTCTTCCTTTAAGCGGCGCCCGCAGGGCCGGTTCGGCGAGAAGCCGATCGATGCCAAATTTCATGCTCGCTCCACCGCTCGCAGTTCATGCACGAAGCCGTCGGGATGATGAAAATCCGCCTGGCCCGGCGGATGCGCCAAGGCCCAGTAGGATAGGCGGCCGTCGATTTCCTCGATGACCGCCGCGAGGCCGAGACGCCACGGGCCATCGTCGGGCAGGCCCGGCAAGCCCTCCAGGTCGAGGGCGGCATGCAAGGTGTAGCGATCGGCTGCCGATTGCGCCTCGATCCTGGGCGCGCCCGTCACGTCCGCCGCGCCCATGTCTTTCCGGTAGCTGGCGAACCGGTAGGCCGCCCATGCCATCGAGGGCGCGAAATTGAACTCGTAATAGGTGCCGCCCGGTGGCGCCCCGACGAAGGCTTCGAAGCAGGTGTGCCGCCACAACCGGCCGGTGCGCGCCGCCGCCGCCACGGCCGGCAGGCGTAGATCGCCGATGGCGCCGGTCACGACATAGGTAAGCGCCAAGGCGCCGGGGCGCGGACGGACGGCGTCGACCTCGATGCGGGCCGCCGCCCAGCAACGCGAATCCGGATGGAGGGTCAACGTCTGGCGCATGCCGCCATCTTAGCGGCGACGACTTTGAAATTGGCGACAATTTTGATGGCGGTTTCGGCCCGGCGGCGTCCGGCACACTCAAGCCAGGGTATCGGGGCCGGCCCCGGCGATGGCTCCGGGCTCCGGCGGCTTGGTCCGAAAGGGCGAGATCCATTCCTGGATCAGGGTGAACCCCACGGCCAGCAGGGTCGGCCCGAGAAAGATGCCGATGAAGCCGAAGGCGGTGAGGCCGCCGAGCACGCCCAAGATGACCAGCAGCAGCGGCAACCGGCTTTCCCGGCTGATCAGCCAGGGCTTGAGGATGTTGTCGACGCTGCTGACCACGACGAACCCCCACAGCGCCATGAAGATGGCCCAGCCGGTCGAGCCGGTGTAGAGCAGCCACAGCGCCGCCGGCAGCCACACCAGGGGCGGCCCCATCGGGATGAGCGAGAGCACGAACGTCACGAAGCCGAGCAGCGGGGCGCCGGGGACGCCGGCGATCCATAAGCCGAGGCCGGCCAGCAGGCCCTGGACCGAGGCCGTTCCCATGATGCCGTAGACGACGCCCCTGACGGTGGCGCCGGTCACGTCGAGCAGGTGCTGGGCGCGGTCGCCGGCGACCCGCTTTACGCCGGAGTGCAACTGCACCATGGCGTCGCGGCCGTCGCGATAGACGAAGAAGCAGATCAGCACGCTGAGCGTGAGTTCCAGCGCCCCCTGGCCGAGGCTGGCGCCGCTCCTCAGCACCCAATCGCGGGCCTCGGCGACATGGGGCTCGACGGCGATGCGAAAGCCCCCCTCGTCGGCCGCCAGGCGCGTCCAATAGGCTTCGATGTCGACCCCGAAAAGGGGGACCGTGGCGAGCCAGGACGGCGGGCGCGGCAGGCCTTCGTCCAGCAGCACGCGCACGATCTGGATCACGGCGGCGACGTGCTCGGCCAGCGTGGCCCCGAGGAACGCCAGCGGGACGACCAGCACCAGGGCGACCAGCAGGGTCATGATGGTGGCAGCCAGCGTGCGGCGCCCCCCCAGCCTGGCGAGGATCCACATATAGATCGGCCAGGTCGAGAAGCAGAGAACCAGCGCCCACAGGATCGACGACAGGAACGGCCGCAGCACGACCAGGCAGCCGACGGCCAGCAGCGTCACAAGGGTCAGCCCGGCAATGTATTCGATGCGCCCGGAGAGTTTCACCTGGGTTTCCCGTCTGGGCGAAGTGGTGGCGCTTCGAGAAAGCGCGGCGGAACGAGTCAACGACTCGACCTTGCCGGCATACTTAGGCGGCGGCCGCGGGAAGTCAACCGAGGCGGCTTTTCAGTCCATGATCAGCGCGGGGAGCCAGGTGCTCAGTTCCGGAAAGATCGAGATCAGCGCCAGCACCAGGGCGTTGGCGAGAAGGAACGGCGCCGCCCCCCGGAAGACGTTGATGATGCTGAGCCCCGAGATCGACGAGCAGACGTTGAGGCACATGCCGACCGGCGGCGTGACCAACCCGACCGCCAGTCCGGTGATCAGCACCACCCCGAACTGGATCGGCGATACCCCCAGCAGCTTCAGCGCCGGCAGGAAGATGGGGGTGAGCAGCAGAATCGCCGGACTGACGTCGACGAAGAAGCCGACCAGCAGCACGATGACGGTGACCACCAGCAGCGCGGCGGTCGCCTGCAACTCCATGCGGGCGAACAGCAGGCCCACCGTCTCGGTGACGTGCTCGAGCGCCAGGATCCACGTGAAGATGCCGCAAAAGGCGATGATGATCATGACGTTGGCGCTGCTCAGGATGGCGTCCCGAAAGAGTCCCGGCAGGTCGGCCAGCTTCAAGCCCTTGTAGACGAACATGCCGACCAGCAGCGCGTAGACCGTGCCCACCGCCGCCGATTCGGTGGCGGTGGTGACGCCCGAGACCACCGAGCCGACGACGATCAGCGGCATCAAGAGCGCCGGGATGGCCTGGGCCGAGCAGCGCCAGAGCTCGGCCGCCGAGACGTCGACCTTCTCGGCCGGGTAGCGGTTGCGGTGCGCCAGGATGAGCGTGATCGTCATCATGAACACGCCGACCAGGACGCCGGCGATCAGGCTGCCCAGGAACAGTCTGCCCACCGATTCCGAGGCGACGAAGGCGTAGATGACCATCGGGATGGAAGGCGGGATGACCATGCCCATGGTCGAGGCCGCGGCGACCAGGCCGGCGGCGACGCGCGGCGGATAGCCCTTCTCCTCCATGGCCGGGATCATCACTTGGCCGATCGAAGCGGCGTCCGACACCGAGGAGCCGGAAATGCCCCCGAAGATCATGCTGGCCATGACGCTGACCATGCCGAGGCCGCCGCGCAGGCGCCCCACGAACAGCATGCAGAAGCCGATCAGCCGGCTGGTCAGCCCGCCTCTGTTCATCAGGTGGCCCATGATGATGAACAGTGGCAGCGAGATCATCACCGCCGAATCCATGCCCGAGAAGACGCGGGCCGGCAGCACGGAAATGAGCGCCGGCTGGTGGATCATGAAGTAAAGCAGCCCGGAGGCGCCCATGGCAAACCCGATGGGAATGCGAATCGCCAGGAAGACGATGAGGCTGACGGCAAGCACGAGCATGGCTTATCTCACTCCGGAACGGCCGGTTTGGCCGCCAGGGCGGCGACGATGCGGGTGACGCAGAAGATGAAGGTGAGCGCGCAACCGATCGGTACGGCGACCTCGACCACCCCTTCGGGGATGTGCATGACCGGATGCTCGCTGCCGCCAACGGCGCCGATCCAGTCCAGGCTGTAGACGAAAAGGGCGGCGTTGAGCGCCGCGATGACGATGAGGTTGAAGACGTCGAGCCGGCGCGACAGCGCGGGCGGCAGGCGGGCGACGAGCGCGTCGATGGCAATGTGCTTGCCGTGCGCCAGTTCCACCGCCGAGCCCAGCGCGGTGGTGTAGATGAACAGCATCACGGTCGCCTCGTTGCCCCCGACGATGGTCGAGTTGAAAACGTAGCGCAGCACGACAAGAGACACGACCAGGATGAAGATGAAGGCGAAGGTGACCGTCAGCAGGGCCTCCAGCCCCCTGATGGCGCCCCGTTCGAGGGCCAGCGCCCACCTTTCGGCGGCGCCTGGATGAGTGGAGCGGTCGTTCATCGGTCTTCCCCGGGCCTGAAAGAGAGGGCGGCGGCGGTTTGAGCCGCCGCCGCCAAGGTCGGTTGCATTACTTCCCGGCGAGGACGGCTTTTTCGATTTCCTGCTCGGTGAAGGTGCCATCCTTGACGTAGGCATCCCACACCGGCTTCACCGCGGTCACGAACTTGGCGCGGTTTTCCGGGCTGACCACGTTGACCGTCATGTTCTTTTTCAGGGTGTCGAGATAGGAGGCTTCCGAAGCCAGCCAGTTTTCGTCGCTCCAGGCCATGGCGGCCTTCGCCGATTTGTCGAACACCGCCTTGAGGTCGGCCGGCAGCGACTGGTACCACTTCAGGTTGACCATGAACGGATCGGGGTGGATCTGGTAGTCGACGACGGAAAGGTACTTCTGGGCCTCGTAGAACTTCATCTCGACGATGTTGGACGGCGGGTTTTCCTGGCCGTCGACGACGCCCATCTTGAGCGCCATGTAGGTTTCCCCATAGGGGATCGACTGCGGGTTGGCGCCCAGCGCCTGCATGGTCTTGACGATGGTCTCGATCGGCGGCGTGCGGATCTTGAGCCCCGCCGCCTCCTCGGGCACCGTGATCGGCTTCTTGCTGTTGGTGATCTGGCGGAAGCCGCCGGCCACCCCGGTGATCGGGATGTAATAGCCGTTGGCCTCGGCGTGCTTGCCGATGGCGGCGCCGAAGTCGCTGCGCATGGCCTTCAGCACCGAGTTGGTGTCCTTGAACAGGAACGGCAGGGTGTAGATCAGGAACTTCTTGTTGGCCTTGGCAAACGCCCCGCCGCGCGTGCCCTGGATGGTGCCCATCTTGACCATGTCGGTCAACTCGGCCTCGTTGCCCAGCGCGCCGCCGCCGAAGACCTCGACCGCGATGCGCCCGGCGCTGGCCTTCTCAAGGTCGGCCTTGAACATCTCCATCGACTTGTGGCGCACGCTGGTCGGCGGCTGGGCGTGGCCGAACTTGAAGGTGTAGTCCGCCGCCGAGGCCGGCGCCGCGAGGGCGAGCCCGAGGACGGATGCGCAGGCGATCTTCAGAAAGCGTATCGACATGGATCTACCTCCCAATTTTTGTCTGTGACGAAAGCGTTGTTTGTCCGGCGATGGAACAGCGGGGCTTGCGCAGGCGGTCGGCCTTCGCGGATCGGCTCCACGCATTCGGCCAGGATGTTTTTGAAGGCGCCCCGGTAAAATCGGCAAAGTCGAAGACCGGCCCGCGCTTTCCCATTTGTTTCAATGTCATTGGCTGCCCCCTTGCCGAACAGCCGGACCGTTTCCTCGTCCGGAGGTCTCGCCGGTTGGCCATATCCACCAATGTTCCAAATATGGAACCCTGTTCCAATAAGATTACCGTACGGCGTCGTAAACTTCAACGTTATAACATATCTTTTATTGGCGCCTCCGATGCCTCCTTTGGAAGGGGAGTCCGAGAACCGCTTCCGGCGCCCCTAAGGCTCGCGTTCCGCCGTGGCGCAAATGCATCATGTCTTCAAACAATCACGAGGCGCCCAAGCCCCGCACCTTGACGGGGCGGGCACCAGAACGCACGTGAAGGTTAACGGGCGGGCGAAAGTCCGCCGACGGCAACGGCAACGGAGTGGAAGCATGGACAGGAAAGTCATCGTGCTGGTGGCCCATGACGCCAAGAAGATCGAGCTTTTGAACTGGGTGAAGTACAACGCGCACATCCTGCGCAACCACACCCTCTACGCTACCGGGACGACCGGCGGGTTGATCAACCGCGAGTGCCCGGACCTCAATGTCATCCGGCTGCGCAGCGGCCCCCTGGGCGGCGACCAGCAGGTCGGCGCCATGATCGCCGAGAACAGGGTCGACTTCCTGGTCTTCTTCACCGATCCGATGACGACGCAGCCCCATGACGTCGACGTCAAGGCGCTGACCCGCCTATCGGTCCTCTACAACCTGCCGATGGCCTGCAACAAGGCGACGGCGGACTACGTCATTTCCAGCCCGCTGGTGTTCGACCCCGATTATCGGCGCGAGGTGCCCAGCTATTCGACCTACGTCGAGCGTGACATGAAGCGGAACGAGGACGACAGGGTGCCGGCCTGACCGGCGGCTTCGTTCCCAGAAAGCAAAAGCCCCGCCGGCGGGGCGGGGCTTGGCGTCTTTCGATGGCTTTACGAGCGCGCGGCCTAGATCCCGCATCCATAGTGCGATGCGTTGCCGGCAGTCAGCCCGTCGTCGGCGCCCGGCGGAATGCAGCCGTAGCCCCTGGTGATGTTGCTGCACTGCAGCCCGTCGTCGGCGCAGGAGAAGGGGTTCGTGGTGAAGGACCCGGCCCGTAACCCGCCGTCGATGCAGGAGAAGGGGTTTGTGGTATAGCGCCCGCCCTGCAATCCGTCGTCGGCTTCCGCGCCGCAACGCTGGACGCCGGCCCCGGCCGGAGCCGCGACGGCGCCGCCGCTGGCCAGCCATCGGGCCATCATGGCGTTGGTGCCCTCGGCGCGGGCCGTGTCCTGCCTGTTCATGACAATGTCCTCCCCAAAAAGTGCGATCCTGCACCCTTAGACCGCAAGGGTGTGCCGTCAGTGTCGCCGATCACACCTGCCGCGGGAAGACTAATCCGTCTGTTTCCTCCGAAACAGCCTGCGCAGCGCCGCCGCCGGCCATTTTCCGGCCGGCGTGTTCTGGATGATCGACCACGCGGCGATGGCCAGCAGGACCGCCGAGATCGGGCTTTCCAGGAAGATCATGAAGCTGCCGTCGCTGATCAGCAGCGACTGGTGCAGGCTGCCGTCCAGCATGTTGCCGAGGATCAGTCCCAGCACCATCGGCGCGGTGGGAATCTTCAGGCGGTCGAAGATGTAGCCGACGATGCCGAAGATCAGCATCAGGCCGACGTCGAAGACGCTGTTGTTGATGGCGAACGAGCCGATCACGCACAGCACGATGATGACCGGCGCGATGATCTTGTTGGGGATCTGCGTGACATAGACGCTGAGCCGGGTGAAGGCGAGGCCGATGCCCAGCAGCGCGAAATTGGCGAAGAACACCGCCCAGATCAGGGTGTAGGTGACGCCCGCGTACTCGGTCATCAGGGTGGGGCCGGGCAGGATGCCGTGGACCATCAGCGCGCCCATCAGCACGGCGGTCGACGAACTGCCGGGAATGCCGAGCGCGATGGTCGGCACCAGGGCGCCGCCGACGACGGCGTTGTTGGCCGCTTCCGGGGCCGCGATGCCGTCGATGAAGCCGGTGCCGAACTTCTCCTTGTGCTTGGAGAACCGCTTGGCCTCGTTGTAGGCGAACCAGCAGGCGGTGTCGCCGCCGGCCCCCGGCACCAGGCCGGTCATGACGCCGATGCCGCTGGAGCGCACGATGTTGGGCAGCAGGTGGCGGAACTCGGCCAAGGTCGGCAGCATGCGGTCGGACACCTTGCTGACCAGCTTGCCCATGTCGGCATCCGACTGGATCAGGCGGATCGCCTGCGGGATCGAGAACAGGCCGATCAGCGCCACCGTGAACGGCACTCCCTCGAACAGGTTCATGACCCCATAGGTGAAGCGCGGCGTGCCGGTGGTGACGTCCATGCCGACCATCGCGACCAGCAGGCCGAGCGCGCCGGCGAACAGCCCGCGGATGGTCGATCCCTGCGACAGCGAGGCGATGATGGTGATGCCCAGCACCGCCACCGCGAACAGCTCGACGGGGCCGAATTCCAGGACCAGCATGCCCAGCGTCGGCGCGATGGTCATCAGCGCGATGGCGCTGATGACGCCGCCGATGAAAGAGGCGGTCAGCGACACGCCCAAGGCCTTGCCGGCCTTGCCGGCCATCGCCAGCGGATAGCCGTCGACGACGGTGGCCGCCGCCGCTGGCGTGCCCGGGGTGCGCAGCAGGATCGCGGCGATCGAACCGCCATACATGGCGGCGAGGTAAAGCGAGGCCAGCATGCTGATGCCGGTTTCGGGCGCCAGGCCGAAGGTGAGAGGCAGCAGCAGGGCGATGGCCATCGTTGCCGACAGCCCCGGCATGGCGCCGACGAACAGGCCCAGGACGGTGCCCACCAGAATGGCCAGGATGTTCGGCAGCAGCAGGACGTTGTTCAGCCCAAGAAGGATATTGTCGATCATTCCATGATCCCCATCGGTACCGGCAGGTCGAGCAGCAGGATAAAGATGAAATAGACGAAAACGGGCGCCACGGCGGCGATGACGGCGGCGACCCACAATCGGCAGGCTCGGAGGTAGAGCAGCGTGCCCAACAGGAACAAGGGCGTGACGATGAAGTAGCCCAGCGGTTCCAGCAACACGACGTAGAGCACCACGGCGCCCAGGAAAATGCCGATGCGGGAGATGATGGCGCCTTGGAAGAAGGGGACAAGGAGCGGCACCGTCAGTTCATCGAGCGGTTGTCCGGCGGCCTTCCGGCGCTTGTGGACGGCGTAGTCGATCAGCATGGCGGCCGCCAGGATGAAAACCAGGGCGACCAGCAGGCGCGGCATCTGATAGGCGGCCGGCTGCATCGACAGGGACGATATGAAAAACAGCGTGGCCAACCCGCAGGTGGCCGCCGCGACAAGAACGTAGGGCATGGAACAACTCCGCTTTCCCGGACCTGCAGAGCAAATCCCGTTGGGGCCGGCCCCGCGGTGGAGGCCGGCCCCGCTGGCAACCGGGAGATCTTACTTCTTTTCGTTCTTTTTGACTTCCTCGACGATCGGACGATAGACGTCTTCCATCGAGTAGATCAGCTTCTTGTAGTCGTCGCCGATGATCGCTTCGATGTCCTGGGTCTGGCGCTCGGCCTCGGCCAGGAAGGCCGGGTCGCTCAATACCTTCTTGAAGGCGTTGACCAGGGCGTCGCGCTTTTCCTTGGGAATGCCGGCCGGCGCGCTGAAGCCGCGCGAGGAGCCGTTCACCAGGTTGTAGCCCAGTTCCTTCATGGTCGGGACGTCGGGCAGCTTCGGATGGCGCTTCTCCGAGAAGATGGCCAGGGCGCGCAGGTTGCTCGCTTTGAGCTGGGCGTACACGATGCCCAGGTTGTTGGCGCTGGCGTCGATCTTGTCGCCCATGGCGGCGGTGGCCGACGGGCCGTCGCCGCTGAACGGCACCATCTTGAACTTGGCACCGGTCAATTGTCCCAGGAAGATGGTGGAGAAGAAGTCGTCGCCGCCGACGCCCGAGTTGCCGATGGTGATCTTGTCGGGGGCGGCTTTGGCGGCGGCCAGGAAGTCCTGGAAGGTCTTGTAGGGGCTGTTCGGGCCGACCACCAGGATGCCGGGGTCGGTCACCACGTTGGCGATCGGTTCCAACTGCTTGACGTTGTACTTGATCTCGTCGTTCAGCAGGTAGTTGGACACGATCATCGGCGAGTTGGTGATGCTGATCGTGTAGCCGTCGTTCTTCGTGGCGTTGCCGAGCTTCGCCCAGGCGATGGCGCCGGCGGCGCCGGGAATGTATTCGTTGACGAAGGTGACGTTCATTTCCTTGGTCAGGAACGGCAACACCAGCTGCGCCAGCGCATCGGAACCGCCGCCGGGCTTGAAGCCCTGCAGGATCTTGATCTTGTCGCCGGGCTTGTACGCTTCCGCGTTCGCCGTGCCGGCGATCGCCGCGCCCGCCATCAGGGCGGCCGCAAAGACACTCAGGACCTTTGTCCTAGTCATGGGGAAGTTCTCCAGTTGGATTCTATTTTTTGTCCTCGTCGAAAGGGACGCTGGAGTTTGGGATGAGGGACTTTCCCTGTCAACAAAATTGTCAACAATGCGAGGCTCTGGGGGGAGGGAAGAAAGACGTGGGTGGCCGCAACGAGTGCGGCCATGACCCCGCCGGGGGGGGGCGGACACCACCCCTTTCCCGCCAAGTCCGGGGACGGTATGACGAGAGGAGAAAGCGATCGGACAGATGGCCGCGTCCGGGGCCGACCCGAGGCGCGAATTTCCTATGCCACGACGTCGAGGTCGTTGGCGGCGAGCGCCATGTCGCTGCCGGCCACCACATCGATTGCCGCGTCGGGAACCCCCGTGCGGCGCTGGAGGTCGGCCATCGCCTTGTCTTCGGGGCTGCCGGGATGGGCCGCCGTGCGGGCGATGGCAATGATCTTGCGCGCGGTCTGCACGAGGGCGTCGATGGCGGGGGCGAAACCGACTTCCGGCACCGGCGGGAGGGAGTCCGCCGGCGCGGACGATGCCGCGGCGGGCGTTTCCGCCTCCTGGCCCCGCATGCGCTTGAGTGCGCGGGCCACCTTGGCCGCCTCCTCGGCGGCCCGGAGCGCGCCCTTGGCGTCGCGGCGCAATGCGTTGACCGCGGCGGCCAGCTTCAGCGCCTTCAGCTTGGCGCGCGCCAGTTCGAGCTTGGCCGCCTTGAAGGCCGAGGCGTTGGCCTTGGCGCCTTCCTTGAACTGGAGGATCAGGGTATCGGCTTCCGCCCGCGCGGCATCGAGGGCCCGCTTCAGACGCTCGACGTCGAACGCCGGAACGACCCGGACGCCGTCGGATGCGGAGGCTGCAACGGTGGGAAGGGAAGACGCGGGCACGGCCTCGACAATCCGGGCCGCGGACGGCGTTCTCGCCGCGATAGGGCCGAGCATGGGTTTCTCCCACAAGCCAAAAGACCCGCGATCCTAGCAGAATAGGCCGTTTGGCACAACTGATGGCCGTGGAGCCACCGGTTCGCCCGTCTAGCGGGTCTGTTCCTTGGTCTTGAGAAAGCGCACGGCTGGCCAGTCCTTGGCGGTCTGATCCATGTGCCAGGCGTTGCGCGCCATGAACACCGGCTCGCCGTCGTGGTCGTCGGCGATGGCGCCCGAATTGGCGTTGATGAACTTCTTCAGCACCAGCGGATCGTCGGTCTCGACCCAGCGGGCGGTATAAAGCGTGGTCGGCTCCATGCGCACCGGGATGTCGTATTCGGTGCGGATGCGATCGGCGATGACCTCGAACTGCAGGGCGCCGATGACGCCCAGGATCCAGTCGTTGCCAAGCCTGGGGCGGAAGACGCGGGCCACCCCTTCCTCGGCCAGTTGCTGGAGCGAGCGGCCGAGGTGCTTGGCCCGCATCGGGTCTTCCGGGCGCACCGTGCGCAACAGCTCGGGGGCGAAGCTGGGGATGCCGGTGAAATGCAAGGCTTCCCCCTCGGTCAGCGCGTCGCCGATGCGCAAAGATCCGTGGTTGGGGATGCCGATGATGTCCCCCGCCCAGGCGTCGTCGGCGGTTTCCCGCTCGCGGGCCAGGAACAGCAGCGGATTGTGCAGGTTGAAGGCCTTGCCGGACCGCACGTGATGGAGCTTCATGCCGCGCTTCAGGTGCCCCGACGACAGCCGGAAGAAGGCGATGCGGTCGCGGTGGTTGGGGTCCATGTTGGCCTGGATCTTAAAGACGAAGCCGGCCACCTTGTCCTCGGTCGGATCGATCAGCCGCTCCTCGGTGGCGCGGGCCACCGGCGGCGGGGCGATGCGCACCAGCCCCTTCAGCAATTCGCGCACCCCGAAGTTGTTGATGGCGCTGCCGAAATAGACCGGGCTCAGGTGCCCCTCGCGGTAGGATTGCAGGTCGAACGGCCGGCACAGGCCCTTCACCATCGGCACGTCCTCGCGCAGCTTGGCGACCGCGTGGTCGGGCAGCAGTGCGTCGAGCTTGGCGTCGTCGAGCCCCGAGCACTGTTCGAAGCGGCCCGTATCGTCGCCCTCGATGCCGGCGGTCTGACCCTTGCCCAGCAGCAGCAGGCCGTCGCCCAGGATGTCATAGCAGCCGAGGAAGTGGCGGCCCATGCCGATCGGCCAGCTGGCCGGGGTGACGTCGAGCGCCAGGGACTGCTCGATGTCCTCCAGAAGTTCGAAGGGGTCGCGGCCTTCGCGGTCCATCTTGTTGATGAAGGTGATGATCGGGATGTCGCGCAGGCGGCACACCTCGAACAGCTTCAAGGTCTGGGCCTCGATGCCCTTGGCGGCGTCGATCACCATCACCGCCGAATCCACCGCGGTCAGCGTGCGGTAGGTGTCCTCGCTGAAGTCCTGGTGGCCCGGCGTGTCCAGCAGGTTGAAGGTGCAGCCCTCGTATTCATAGGTCATGACCGAGGAGGCGACCGAGATGCCGCGCTCGGCCTCCACCTTCATCCAGTCCGAGCGCGTGTTGCGCGCCTTACCGCGCGCCTTGACCGCGCCGGCCAGCTGGATGGCGCCCCCGAACAGCAAAAGCTTCTCGGTGAGCGTGGTCTTGCCGGCATCGGGATGCGAGATGATCGCAAACGTGCGCCGCTTGGTGATTTCGCCGTCGGGAAGGGTCATGGGCGGGGATACGGGATTCCGTCTTCCTGAAAAAAAGCCGTCGGTGCCGCGAGAGGCGACCCCATACGCTGAAAGGGCGCCGGGGTCAACGTTTTGGCTCCGGCGACACACCCCCACCCGGGCCCGCGCTCAGC
Source organism: Shumkonia mesophila (assembly GCF_026163695.1). NCBI lineage: Bacteria > Pseudomonadati > Pseudomonadota > Alphaproteobacteria > Rhodospirillales > Shumkoniaceae > Shumkonia > Shumkonia mesophila. The sequence goes on from NZ_JAOTID010000018.1 coordinate 81,567, forward strand.
CGCCCGCCAGTTCCTTGTCCTCGACGATGCGCAGCGCCGGCAGGTCGCTCAGCGTCGTGATGATCGGCGAGCGGTCGACCCGGACCCCGGCCCCGGCATAGGTGCCGGCCGCCGAGAAGGTGCTGACCTGCACGTGCAGGCCGTCGATCACCGGCAGCCTGAACAGCTGCTGGTAGATCTGGTCGCGGTCGTCGAACTGGCCAACGGTCTCGCCGATCAGGTCGTTGTTATGATCGTAAATGCAGATGTTGTGCCCGCAGCGCCCGACGATCGGCTTGGCGACGTAGCCGTTGCGCGCCAGGTCGCCGGTCAGCGCGAACTGGGTGTCCAGCAGGTACGGGTGGTTGGGATAGAGCATCGCGAGGATCGGCAGGATGGCCTTGTTGCTGGGGATCAGGGTCCACAGCGGCTCGTAGACCATGACGTCGGGGCGCAGCAGCACGTCGATCAGGCGGGGCGCCGTGGCCCGCCTGTCGATGGTCTTGTGCAGGCGCAGGTTCTCGGCCTCGGCGTCGCACTCGGCCCGCAACTGGTCGATGGCGGTTTCCCAGGCCCAGGTCTTCCACACGGTGTCGATGCGCACGCCGTCTTCGTCCACCACGCACCCCTGATCGTCCCAGCCGAGGCCCGACAGACCCCGGATGACCTTGCACGAAAGGCCGGCCGCCTCGATGGCCGCCTTCATGTAACGGGCGTGGTAAATCTCCTCGGGGTCGCGGTCCCGCATGATGTGGAGCGTGCCCTTGACGCCGACCTTCTGCCAGGCGCCGACGAGATCTTCGAACAGGTCCTCGCCGGCGTCGTGGCCGACCGTGCAGCCGAAATGATCCGCCCACTTGCCCTGCACGAGGCCGCATTCCATGTGGCAGGCAGCCGAATCGCAATTGTATTCGTAGGCCTTCACCCCCTGCTCGGAGACCGCGAAGTCGAACCGCCCGGTGATCATCTGGTTGCGACGGTTTTCCCACGACTGGCGGATGCGCGGCCACAGCACCGGCGGCAGGTTGAACTTGCGAAGGAGGTCGTCATCCTGGAGCGCGTACTGGGTGGCCCGCATGAACATGGCGTGCAACTCGTTGGTGGCGCGCCTGAGTTCCTTCTTAGCCGTCTCGCCCATGACGAAATACTTGGTACGGTCGCCGTCGTCGCGGACCAGCTTGGCGCCGCCCATCATCTCCAGATAGGCCGCTTCAGGCGGATTCGAGGCATCCAGCCAGCAGGCGTCGGCCCGCCCATCGTCGGGCACCTCGCGAAGCTCCAGATTGAACAGCCTGGGATCGACCTCGACGAGCGGCTCGGCGAAGGCGTCGTCGGCGGTCTGCATCACCCAGCCCAGGATCTGGGCGTCGCTGTAGGAACAGTCGATCCAATAGCCGCCGTCCTGGGTGACGGTGACGCGAAGCTCGCGCGAATAGGTCTGGCCTTCCGGCCAAACGCTGTTCTCGACGTTCTGCTCGATGCAGCGGATGCGATCCTTGAAGACCTCGCTGACGATGGCGACGTGGCCGGTGATGTCGAACTCGCCGCCTTCGTCCCAGATCAGCAGGCAGCCCGGCTCGGGCCAGCGCCGGGCGCCGTTGCGGAAGGATCGCAGCGGCAGGCGCGTGCCGTCGGCCACGACGCGCACCGAGTGCAGGCGGAAAATGTCGTAGGCCATGGGGACGTCGTCGAAGACGTAACCCTTGCTGAGATAGAGCCAGCGGCGGGCGAACTCGACGCACTGCCACTTGTAGCCCATGAACAGGCCGTCGACGTAGCTGTGGTAGGCCTGCCGGTTGGGAAGCTCGGCCTTGTCGGCCGAGGCGTAGTCGGACGAATAGACCGGCACCTCCCCGGGGCCGACGCCAAGAAGCGAACCGAACTTGGCCGGCTGGGGCTTGGGATCTGTCTTCATGGGAGCAGGGATTCTTCTTCGGACAAGGTGCCCCTTATGTAGAGGGGCCGGCGCCCGGTGGAAAGGGGGGATGTGGACGATCGGGCCGCCGCACCCCCACCCCAGCCCTCCCCCATCGAGGGGGAGGGGGCAGAAGGCGAGGCGGCACGTCACTTCCTGTAGCGTGACACTTGATTCTGGAGTCGTTGACACTTGAATCTGGAGCAAAAAAGACGCGCTCAGTTGACGATCCTGACCTCACTCGGGCCGGTCATCTTTTCGACGCATCTGGCGAAGACGTAGGGTAGCACTGCGAACGCGATTCCGATGGCCGCGGCGGCGGCCTGCTGGGGCGCCCCTTTTGCCCCGAGCAGGGCCTCGATCAGGAAGAAGGTTCCCACCAGCGAGCCCAGCAGCGCCATCGCGTAACAGAACTTCATTGCCCTATCCCCCAACCGCCCCGGTGATGATCACCTCCCCGACCTTACCACGGCCGTCGGCCTGGCGGGATATCGAGTAGGCGGTCTCGACGGCCTCGATGGCGAAGCCGGCGAAGATCCGGCGCACCTCGGGGACGTCGTTCAGGGACAGTATAAACGACCCCTGAAGGCCCTTTAAGAGGTCTCTCAGGCGCTCGAAATCCTCCCTCCCGAACATGGCCTTGCCATAGTCCCCCTCGGAGCCCCAGTAGGGCGGGTCCACATAAAACAGTATGTCCGGCCGGTCGTAGCGGCCGATGAACTCGGCATACGGCAGGCATTCGATGACGACGCCGGCTAGGCGCGTGTGCACGTCTTCCAGCATCGGCCCCAGGCGGGTGATGTCGAAGCGGCCGGGCCGCTCGACCGAGACGCCGAAGTTGCGCCCGGAGATCTTGCCACCGAAGGCGGTGCGCTGGAGATAGAGGAAGCGGGCCGCCCGCTCCAGGTCGGTCAGCGTCTCGGACCTGGTGGCCACCAGGCGTACGAACTCGGCCCGGGTGGTGAGCTGGAAGCGCATCATCTCCATGAACGGCACGTAGTGGCGCTGCAGGATGCGAAACAGCGTGGCCACCTCGCGGTTGAGGTCGTTGATCACCTCGACCTTGGGCGCCAGGCGGCGCCGGAAGAAGACGCCGCCCATGCCGACGAAGGGCTCGGCGTAGGCCTTGTGGGGCATGGCCTCGATCCGCTCGCAGATCCGCCTGGCCAGGTTCTTCTTGCCCCCGAGGTAGGGGGCGACGGGAAGCACGGGAGTCGACTCTCGCATTACAACCACTCTAGGATCGGCCCGCCTGTGATCGCAGGTGGCGGGATGGCCTGAATCGGCCGATCAGGGTCATGCGGAGCGGTGTTCCGCGGTTCGGGGCGTTGGCGCGCCCCGGCCCCCGCCGGCCGGCCCCCGGGGAGGCCGGCCGGCACCGGGGTAACGCCGTCACTGAAGCGGCGGATCGTAGATCAGCACGTCTTCCGGCAATGCCGTGATGGCGGCAATCGCCGCGTTGTTGGCGGCGGGATCGCTGGAGACGACCGGCGCCCCGGTGAAGTCGGCGCCGACCACCTGTCCCGCCGGGATGGTCGGCCAAGCCCAGAACGGCTTGCCGACGCCAGGAATGTTGCGCAGGACCGACCCCACGTTGACGCCGGCCGCGGTCGTGTAGTGGCGGATGATGGTCACCCCGCCGATGGTGATTTCGCAAACGACCTTCATGTCCATTCCCCTCTCCTAGATGCGATAGACTTCGACGTTGAAGGACGGCGGGTCGAG
>NZ_JAOTID010000019.1 GCF_026163695.1 Shumkonia mesophila
TCCGCTTCATTCATCCGTCTCCTCGTTTTGCGACGGACTCTACCCATTCTTGGAGGAATTTTCCGGTCTCACGTCAGTCCTGGCGTCAACTTCAAAGGGCGCTTCATTATACCCAAACTCAGCGATCTGCTTCAGGTAGATCGGCATAAAAGCTGCAATTGACCCGGCCTGCTCGTATTGAAAAACGTGCCGAAATTCATGGGATAGCAATCTGACGGTTCTATGCCCACGACAAATATAAACACCGTGGCCTAGGGTAAGGCCGACCATCTTAGGACCAATAAGTCCCGTCGCCACCGCTGCCTCCTGTAAGGTGGGGTCTTCCGGAAGAGGAAGGCTGGGAACCTCGGCAACTCGGATGAGGCTAGGCTCCGACACCCCCACGCTGCTCGCTAGGGACTGGAGAACACAATCCAGAGGCTCTCCCACTTCTGCGATATGAGCAGACTGGGCTTCAGCCCACTCAATTGCCTTTGGTAGAAGCACAGACAAGACGGCTCGTAGATCGAAGTTCATCGGTTTGCCCCCCCATCCTTTTAGCCGTATATCAGCTTGCGTATACGATAAAACGCGCGCTATCAAGGCGAGTAGCCTTCCGGATTTCCCTCCTTCAGGCAATGTCTCCATGCCCCTCCCCCTGAAATCACTCCTGCGCTATTGGCGTGCCGCTCTCCTCGACAGCAACCGGCACATCGAACCCTATTCTCTCAACCTTTGTCCCTGCCGACGTGAACACTTGGCTGCCGGCCGCCTCGATAAGGAGGCGTTGGCAGAAATATGGCAGGACGCCGAAGAAGGCCTGCCTAAAGAGAAGCGCGACGAGTTGCAGTTCATTTCGGTCCTCGTTGCCCCTCAAGTGCTGGAGTCCGAACACGAGCACGCAGAACGCTACGCGACCATAAAGCGGACACGAGTTCCGCTGTGGGTATTTGCCCGTGCCGATCGCGCAGGCGTACTCCATCCAGTGGGAGCACCAATAGTCGATCGCGCCGTTCAGGCGCCATTAAGATCGGGGTCCCAAACGTTCACCACGGTCGAGGCCGTAGATAAATACCTGAACACCAACCCATCCCCAGGCGAGGACTCTGATTGGGGAGCATTCTGGGGCCACGCCATGACGATGTTTGCCGACCTCTTCGGCGGCAGCCTCGGCAATTGGACCCCCGAACGCTATGTAGATCGTGGTACTTTCGTGGCATACGGCTTGCCCCCCATCGACGCCAGCCGGCCCATTCGAGAGATCTATGAGATCTTGAGCGATGCCGAGGAAGATTCTCCGCCGACGCTTCTCGCTCGTTTAGCCGATCCCCAGCCGCCTCGCGAGGTTACCACCTCCCAGGACTGCCCCGCAGCGTTGGCAAGCCGCCACTTGGGCCAAATCGGAGGTGAATTCCCCCTTAATGCCAACCAGCGCCAAGCCCTGGGAGCCATGCTGGCAGCAAAAAATGGAGAGATTCTGGCGCTCAACGGCCCACCAGGTACGGGCAAGACCACTTTCATCCAAAGTGTAGTTGCCTCACTGTGGGTGGAAAATGCGCTCGCCGAAGATGGTGAGCCTCCCGTGATTCTGGCCAGCTCCACCAACAATAAAGCCATCACCAACATCCTGGACACTTTTGCCCGAGCGACGTTGCCCGAGGATCATCCTCTTGCCGGCTCGCCACTCGTCCAGCGTTGGCTACCGGACTTTGGCCAGTACGGGCTGTTTTTGCCGTCCACGAGCGAAACCAAAAAGGGAATAAAGAAAGAGTACGCGGCAGCTTGGTGTCCCCAGAACGGCCAACCCTGGTCCGGTTTGCCGGGAACAGTGGAAACGCAAGACTACGTCGCCAAGGCCGAACCCTTTTGGCAAACCCAGTTCGCGACTTGGACCGGCCACGCGTCAGGTACTATTGCGGAGGCAGTCGAAACCGTACGGAATACGCTGGCCGCCAAGGTCGAGGCTATGGCAGCGATTGCCCTTCACCGCACGGCCTTGTTAACCACGCTTCCTACCGGCACCCCTCCAACCCCAGCGACAATGGATACGCTACGGGCGGAAATCGCCGACGGTCAAAGCAGGCTGGATGCCCTATGCCATCATGGCCACGAGGCACTGCGGCGGATTGAGGGCTCCCTCATAGAATCCTTATTGTCGTGGTTCAAACCGATCAGGCGCCGACTGTGGACGCGCGCTTACGAGTACCTTGATTCCAAGGGGCTTGCCGACCCCGAGTGGGGTTGGGATACAGTTTTGGACGCAACCGCTTTCCGCCGTTGGTTGGCGGAGAACACGCGGCGATCCGAAGCCGCGGTGACCGCCAAGACGAGAATCGTCGCAAATTGGGATAGCTGGGTTTCGAAGCTAGCAGCGATTCTGCCGGATCTCGTCCCTGACGATGTTTGGAAGGACTACCAGCGCGTCGACGACGCGCTCGACACCCGGGTTCGCCCCGAACTGTTCCACCTAGCCGGCCGCTACTGGGAAGGCCGTTGGCTGATGGAGATGACCGAGGCGCTCCAGCGCAATGACAAAACCTTTAAGGGGCGCAGTCGTGACATGTGCGAGCGCCGTTGGCGGCGCTTTGCCAAGCTGACCCCCTGTTTGGTCGCCACGGCCTTCACGGCCCCACGATTGTTTGACTATTACGACGGGGATACGAAACGTCTCTTCGATTTCATCGACCTGCTGATCGTGGACGAGGCCGGTCAAATGCCACCCCAAGTCGGGGCGGCCTTATTTGCCTTTGCCCGCAAAGCCCTCGTGGTCGGCGACGTGATGCAGCTTGAACCCGTGTGGGGTATTGATGCCGACACCGATGGCGGCAACCTCGTCTCGTACGGCATGGACGACGACCGAGAGGTAATGAAGCGTGGTATGCTCGCCTCTGAGGGCTCGGTAATGGCCCTGGCGCAATCGGCTACGGCATTCACTGCCGCGCCCCATCGTGGTTTGTTCCTCAACGAACATTGGCGCTGCCGCTCTTCGATTATCGCCTACTGCAATGAATTGGCTTATCGCGACGCACTGAAGCCTATGCGGTCTGATGGCGAGTATCCATGGCCGGCTTTGGGCTATGCCCACGTACCAGGCCGCGCCAGCAGCTCGGATCTCAGTAGGGTCAATGCGGACGAGGCAGGGGTCGTCGCCAAATGGCTGGCGCGCAGACGAAGTGAATTGATCCAGCACTACGAAAAACAAGAAGAGAAACGCAACGTCCGCAAGTTGGGCGAGGTCGTTGCGATCGTCACGCCCTTCCGGGCTCAGATCAAAGAACTTCGTGACGCGCTCGGCGCCGCCGGCCTGGGTGACGAAAACATCACTGTGGGTACGGTCCACACGTTACAAGGTGCGGAAAAGGACGTTGTGCTGTTCTCCCCTGTGTACGATGCGGGCCACACTGGAGGACTATTCTTCGACCGCAACATCTCGATGCTCAATGTTGCCGTCTCGCGTGCCCGAGAGAGTTTCCTGGTATTTGGCAATTTGCGGCTGTTTAACCCCGGCCAGACTTCACTGCCTTCGGGGCTGCTTGGACGCTACTTATTTGCGACCCCTGAAAACGAGATCACCGATATCGACCCGATTAGCCCCATCGCCTTGATGGCGCCATCGGAGCTGGAGCGGCTCGATACTCTCGATGGCCACTGTGCCAAACTGCGCGAAGCCATCACTGGGGCTCGCGAGCGTCTGCTGATTGTCTCCCCTTTCCTATCGGACGTTGCCATAAACGCGGACAATCTGGTGCCACTGCTAGCCTCCCGCAAAGGTGGCCCCCGAATCGTGGTCGCCTACGACAAATATCTCAATATAGGCCGCGATCAACGGCCCCTACCGCACGCCTCTTTGGCTATCGAGGCGTTAGTAGGGGCCACGGGCGTGGAACTGTGGGAATTGGAAGGCATTCACAACAAGACCTTGGCTGTCGATGAAAGCTGGATCGTGGAAGGCTCTTTCAACTGGCTGTCAGCCAAGCGAGATCGTGGCAGCGCATATCAGCGCCATGAGGTTTCGTTCCTCTATCGGGGCAAAGACGCGCCCATGCATGTCGACAATGCGTGGCGAGAGATTGAATCGCTCCGGAAAAAATAAAGCCTTCGTAACCTGAAAGGGAACCCGATCTAAGCGGCCCTGGCCGTTCAATCGGCAAGCCCTATCAAGTAGTCGGCGGCCTGGCTGGCCTTGGCGGCGGCCGTGAAGATGGCCCGCTTGTCGTTCCTCAAAGCCCGTAGCCAGCCTTCGATATAGCCGGCGTGGTCGGTCCGGGGCTCGGGCGCGATGCCGACGGCGGCGGCCATAAAGGCGGCTCCAAGCTCGGCGACCAGCTCCTCGGCCGCATAGGCTTCGCTGCCGAAGCGGGCGCGAAGATCGCGGGCGCAACGGCTTTCGTGGCCGGTCCAGTGGATCAGTTCGTGAAAAGCCACCCCATAAAAGGCGGGACTGTCCCTGAAGGCCCCCGGCGGCGGCAGATGGATTTCATCGCGGGAGGGAACGTAGCAGGCTTCTGGGCCGTCATGGATAAACCGGGCCTTGCTGGCTGCCAACAGGCCCTCGGCCACGTCCATTCGCTCTATCATTGGGAGGGGCGCTTTCAGCCGGGGCAGATAACCCTCAACCTGGGCGGAATTGAAGACCCAAGCGGCTCGGATGATAAAGCCGGAGCGCCGGGGGCCATCGGCGCCGTCGCCCTCTGCGGCAGAGTCCTTGGTCTCCTTCTCGATGGGCTTGAAGAAGATCGTAAGCGAGCCCTTCTCCCCCTTGCGAACCTGGGCTCCCACCGCTTGCCACTGGCGGAAGGTGGCCCAGTGGGCCGTTTCGTAGCCGGCGGCCTGCTGACTTGCCCATAGGCCAAGAATGTTGATGCCGCGGTACGCATACCCGCCCACCGGATTGTGAGGAATGCCAACCTCGGCACTCGTACATAAACGGGGGTTCCAGGGCATGCGATATTCGCCGGCCCCGGCTTCAATCGCGGCGATGATCTGGTCCGTGACACGCTGATAAAGATCCCGGGGTGGCTGGTCCATCGCTCCGCTCCGCATTCGGCACCTGATCGTATTCTGCCGGGTGCGGCAGAAATTGACCGAACGGCGGTGGCGGCCTTGCAGAATGCCGGCCAGTACCGGCCTGAAATCAGGGCCTACTTGGAAGAATCCCGGAGAATACTTGGAGGCCCGCGCCATAAAAGCGGCCAGGAACCAAGCGTTTCGTGGCCGGGATGTGTACTGGCGATTTTTTCTCAGGAAGGGCGATTTCCTGCTTGGGGAAGCAACGGAACCTGTATTTGCGAACCAGGAATAGAAATCTGTCTATCAGGCACAATCGAAGAGTATATATTAAAACAATTCTTAATGCCTGCAAATCAAGATCTATTCTATATTCTATCTATCCCTCTGTCTGTCCCTCTGTCTGTCCCTCTGTCTGTCCTCTGCCCTCAAAAAATAGAAACGGTTGGCCCTCGGTCTTAAGAATTTAGCACGTAATTTTTTGCATACCCCGCTTGCGGCGGAAACCGGTATACCGATTGAAACGTTCAGCCATCGGGTCGAAGACGCTCCGCATGCGAGCCTCGCGAGCAAGCTTCGCGTGGGCCTGTTCTTCGAGGCGGTCATCAAAGCGGTCGAAAACGAAGAAGGCCTTTCGCTCCAGATGGGCAAGGAAATTGTCGACGACGTCCGTCACTTCTGCCTGAAGTGGATCGGACGCCAGCCTGAGGCCGTGCCGGCGGACGCCCACAGCTTGCGGAATTACTCGGAGGGGTGGACGCCGGAAAAGTTTGCCGTCTCGCAAAGGCGTTATGACAACGTTTGGGGCAGTGTCCGAAGGGCACTCCGTATTGCCTCTGTCATTCCCGTCGATCGTAAGCCATGTCGCTCCCTCGGCCAGGTATGGCGGGCCCTGAACGACGACCTGCGGGTGGCGCCAGAATGGCTGACACCATCGCTCAGCCCCTTCATCCGCTACTGCGATTCGTTTGGCATTGCGCCGGAAGAAGTCACGGATGGCACCGTTGAAGCCTTCGCCACCTATCGTCACCAATTCGATCTCACACCGGATATTGCAGGCAAAATCATCGCCATCCGCAGTGCATGGAATCGGTCTGTGGACATCATCCCGGCCTGGCCCCAACTCAAGCTTTCAGTCGGAAAGACTCGGAAGGTCTTAAACCTTCCTGAGGAGTCGTTTCCGCCGAGCTTCCGCCTAGACATCGAGCGCTACACGGCCTGCCGCGGTCTTCGCAACGGCGAGATCCGTCCTGGTATGACCCTGCTCGAGGAAGCTCGTGCCACGTATCAGCCTCGCATGACGGCCAAAGACGAACGCGAGGGAGGGGTTATGGGGCCGCTCGCAGAGGCAACTTTGGCAAAACATGCGGAAGCGCTCTGGTTCGCCGCGTCGGCAATGGTGCGCCTCGGCCACATGAATGTCGAGGACGTCACGTCGATCGCCGATATCGCTGACGTTGGTATCGCCGATCGCGTCATCAATGATGACATAAAGCCGCGGCTCGGCATCGAGAGCCAATATGGGGGATCCCTCGTAAGCCGTCTGAGATCGATCGCCGAGCGCTGGGTTCCAGAAATCAGCCAAGCCGAGATCAACGACTTCGCAATACTCAAGAAGCTCGTCAACAACAAGGCCGAGAATCTCGGCCGCATGCCCGACAAGGATCGGCGGCGGCTCGCTCCCTTCCTCAATGACCTTGAGACGATGGCAGTCCTGCTTTGCATTCCTCGCTGGGAGTTCGAGAACCTTGAGCGTGAGCGTCGCCGCAATGGAGGCCTCGCCACCCGGGACATGGCCTTGCGGGCTGAAGCGGCGATCGGCGTCCTCCTCCAGGAAACGCTTTGCGTGCGCTGGGGGGACTTCAGACGCACCCGGATGGACGTCAACATCATCCGCCCGACCAGGAGAGGCGGTGTTGGAACCCTGCACTACAAGATCCGAAAAACCCACAAGAACGGCATCACCGACGCCCAGGCGGCCCTGGCATCTTGGAAGACGCGCCTCATTGAGATCTACTGGAACCACTATCGGCCGAAGCTGACCGAAGACGACCCGATCAATCCGTACCTATTTCCGGGCGCGGAACCCGGCGCCGCAAAATCCCATAGCCAACTTGGGCGCGAAGTCACGCAGATGGTCAACGATTGGACCGGCCATTACGTCAATCCGCATCTTTGGCGCAAGCTGATGGGCGGCTACCTGCTGTACGTCACCCACAACTTGGAACTGGTTGCCGCCTTGCTCGGCCACAGGCCGGATTCCCGCGCGACCAATGTATACGTGGAGATCAAGTCGAAGTGGGCCGCGGACGAACTGGATCAGCATGCCGGTCGGCTGGCCGAGAGGGCCATGCGACCCAAATGGGCACGGAGGCAATGAAGGAGGCGGCACCATGAACGATAAAGCAGCGATCCCGATCACTCCCTTTGCCGCCTGGCCCGAGGCTGAGCGTGCCCGGTGGGCGGAATCTCCGACGGTCGGGCGATGGTCAAAAGGCTATGCTCGGCGCATGGCCCGGGGATATGGTCGGTTTCTGGCATTCCTCAAGATACGGCCGGAAAGGATCGCCTCGTCAACGATTGCCGACTATGAAGCTTTCTTGGCTTCACGTTTGGCGACCTCATCCGTGGCGAGCTACTTGATCGATCTCTACTATGCTCTTTGCGTCGTGCAACCGGATGCTGACTGGCTCTGGCTTTGGAAAAGCGTGCGGTTGCCCCTCGCGCAACCGCCAAAAAGTCCGACGCAGCCAAGCCCTGTCCGGTCACGCCGTGACACAAGGCTAGACTGCTGGAGCGTGGAACATCGGCGATGCTGGCAGGCAGCCCTCGCCGCCGGTCCCCGTCTTGGTATGTTCAAAACCCGAAAAGAGAGAAACGCGACATCACAGGCCAACGCAGACAGGTCATCCCCTTGGTCCTCGGTGCCGCTGCATCTGCTGACGCCCATTCGTCGCAAGGCTCTCGAAAGGGGATGGTGCCGCTGGCTGGCCTGGGCGAGAACCGCCGCCAACAGCCAGGAAATGCCCACTCCCGAAGCGTTGAACGGGTTCGTCGCCACCTGTGAGAGGAGAAAGAATGCGCCTGTGACGATCGCCACCTATGTGGGCCAAGTCTATCGGGTCGCCGCCGAGCTCTGGCCCGATGTCGATTGGCGATGGCTCAAGCGCGACTGGTTGGCGTTGGAGAACATCGCTGAGCCGTCCCGCGACAAATGGTCAAAATTCGTGCCGATCGATGAGTTGTACGAACTCGGGATTCGATTGATGGTAGAAGCGATGGAAGAGGCTCCCACACTGCGGACGGCCACGAAGTTCCGTGACGGCTATTTAGTCGCCCTCCTCGCGTTGCGACCCAAGAGGGCATCAAACATCGCGGAGATCGAAGTGGGCACCAACCTTGCCTTCGGAAGCGACGGTCTGCCGAATCAGTTGTGGTGGTCGCGAACGAAGAACGGAGATGAATCCTCTCTCCCCTACCCCACAGCCATTCTCGGAAAGTTCCATCGCCTGTGGTGGGACCGATACAGGCCAAAGTTGGTCGCCGCAGGTTCCGAAGACCAACACCTCTGGATCGGCCGCTTCGGCAGGCCATTGTCCTCAGACGACATTTGGCGACGCGTCACCCACTGGACCAGGAAGCGGCTTGATCGCCCGGTCGGGCCCCAAGGCTTCCGGACCAACTATGCAACCAGCATGGCGATCGAGGAGGGACGGCTCCTGCCGTTCGTGCGTGTCATGCTGGACCATCGCGATCCACGATCGATAGCGCATTACCAGTTGATTTCCGAATCCTTCAGAGCTGGGAGGGCTCTCGACGAGGCCAGCAACCAGCTCATCGCAGCCGTCGGACCAAGGTTGCGGAACCGCCGGCGGCCCGGTCCCACGCTTCGGACTTCCTGACCTCCGCAGGTCGCCGTTCACGTTCATCGTTCTGCCGAACTGCCGGCGCAAATCGGCCGATGGCTTCGTCCTACCGTCACGGCGCCGGCCTCTCAATCCGTCAGAGAACCATCAGTGCCGCTCCCCTCCACCTGCCGGAGAGGCATCATCTTGGATCTACGGCGCCTTAAAGGCATGCTTCCAAACATCTGCCATTGCGCATATGTCCTTGCGCTTCTCAAGTGCCTTCATGATCTTCCCTCCCAGATTTGACTGCTTATCCCGTTGTCCCAGGTGGCACAAGATGTGGGATGGGTGAGTCTTGTGGGCGCGTTCAACTGAAAGCTGCAACGCAAGCCAGAACACTTCATTGAGAGGGGGCATTATGGGCCGGGAGGAAGTCCGGTCGTCGCTGCTTCGACAACGCTTCTCCCACGTGCGCCCTCCTCAACGAGTTGCGAGAGGAAATCGACGAATGGTGCGATGTCTTGCCTGACACTCGCTTCCTCGAGCGCTGCCATGTACTCATTCCGGCGCTGGACTGGAATCACGGTCCATGGGTAGCCGGCCGCTGCCAGCATGACGTTCATCAGAAACCTGCCGGTGCGCCCGTTTCCGTCTGTATACGGATGAATGTAGACGAAGACGAAATGCCCGAGCACCACCCGTACCGACGGTTCCGTTTCCTCAGCGAGGATCTCGAAGAAGACCGGCATGGCATCACGCACGGCCTCACTGTTCGGCGGGATATGCATCGACCGTCGGATATGAACAGGCCCGTTGCGGTATCCGGCTAGATCGGCAGGCCGCAACAGACCCGCCGTTACGCTTGGTGAAAACATCTCCCTATACCAAGTGCCGTGATCTTCGTCAGCAACGACGCCAGGATTCTCGCCGCGCAATACGCGGTAAAGGCTCTTCTGCACAGCTTGATAGGCGAGCCAGTAACCCCGCGCAGCAAGCGCGTTGCGGTGCTCGCGGTCCTGCTCGTTGTTGTCTGGATTCCAGGTTCCACTCCGCACACGCTCGATCAACTCGGGACTGACGCGATAGCCTTCGATCGACAATGAATGATAGGCGTCGGCGACATAAGCCTCCTGCACCCGCTTCATATAGGCTTCGATATCGTTCGGCTGCCCCACAGGTGCTGGAAACCGTTCGATCGCCGTGTCACGCATTTGCTGCCACATCAGGCGTATGCGTGCGGCGTAGGGGGAGGCTTCACGCCGAGGAAAGACAAGATCGATCCGGCTTGCGAAGGGATCCTGTTCGCGCACGGCGTAGCCTGCGCTGCGCATGGTCTTGAGGATGTCGTCTGCAATGCGGTCACGCCCGACATTGCGGAAGGCACCCGCAAGGCGTCCGGCTATAGTGCTGTGCCCGCCTTCCAGAAGGCGGTTGAGCACTTCCGATCCGTCACGCACCGTTGCCAGCACCGCACGCGCGTCTGTGGAATTGCTCGCGAAGAATCCGGAAGCACTGGCAATCAGGGCGGCCGGCAGCGAGAAGAGCCGCAGCCCCTCCCTTTCCTCGACGTCTTTCTCCGAAGGCAGCGCTGCGCGCATATCGAAAACGGAAGTTCCGTGGGGAAGCGCCGTGGCCCTGTTTCTGGCTTTGGGCGAGCGAACCAGAAGTTGGCGCGGGACGGCATAGTTCCCGGCATGCAGAGAAAGTGACTGTTCGGGCGAGAGCGACCACTCGGTGCCGAAACGCTCACGCAGATAGGCAGCGCAGAAAGCCCAAAACGAGGCGTACCAGGTCGTGCTTTCACCGGCCGTTTCGTCTGGGCGAGCCGGTATGTACCAGCCCTTCATGACCTCTTGGATGAAGCCATTATTCAGCAGGCGTTCCCGGTTAACGCGCGAAAGGTCAACGGCGCGGATCGCCACAACGCCGCGGTTCTGGAGTTGTCTCAGCGCATCAAGGGAGTCGGCCAGTTTCTCCGGTGGGGTCGCCATGAGCCTGCATCTCCGTTCGCCTTCAAGTCTGCGTTGCCGTTAGCTTTTTGAGCAGCGCGCCCGTTAGCTTATTATGTAGTACAATTATTAGCTTTTCATGTCACGCGAAACTTAGCTTATTCGGCGAGGCGCCTATCATGAAGTGTTTCCACGCGCCAAACTGGACAGTAGCGGACTGGGAGGCTGAGGCACAGCGACTACTTTGGCGTGTTCAGGAATGGCACAACATCTAGTGGGCACCTGGGACAACGGGATAAGCAGCCGCCTGCCAGACGCCAGTAAAGTCCACACCCTGGTTTCAGCGCCGTCCAGCCCATGGGGCGCCAGTAGAGTCCATACCCTGTTTCAACCTCGTCCCGCCCACGGGCGCCAGTAAAGTCCATACCAGGTTTCAGCACCGTCCAGCCCATGGGGCGCCAGTAGAGTCCACACCCTGTTTCAACCTCGTCCCGCCCATGGGGCGCCAGTAAAGTCCACACCCTGGTTTCAGCGCCGTCCAGCCCATGGGGCGCCAGTAGAGTCCACACCCTGTTTCAACCTCGTCCCGCCCACGGGCGCCAGTAAAGTCCATACCAGGTTTCAGCACCGTCCCGCCCATGGGGCGCCAGTAAAGTCCACACCCTGGTTTCAGCACCGTCCAGCCCATGGGCCGCCAGTAGAGTCCATACCCTGTTTCAACCTCGTCCCGCCCACAGGCGCCAGTAAAGTCCAAAACCCTGGTTTCAGCGCCGTCCAGCCCATGGGCCGCCAGTAAAGTCCATACCCTGTTTCAACCTCGTCCCGCCCATGGGGCACCAGTAGAGTCCAAAATCCGAGTGGGCCAGCCCTGCGGGTGACAGCTAGGCTGATCGCATTTGTGTGGTGCCTCCCCGAGCGCGGAAATGCCGCAGCATGAAATGGACATCAGGGGTGAAGAGGGCTGAAACCTGACAAATCGAGTGAACTGTCCGACCGCAGGAACCCAATTGCCACTCGAAGTTCGGCCGCCGCAGGTTTTTGATCCCACTCACGACGCGAGATTTCCCGTTTTGACAGGTACCGTGTCGGGGTTCAAATGGCATCCGAGAGGCTGGCGAGAAGCCGTGGAGATACTACTTTGCGATGTGCGGCAACACGCTGGATAATGCTACGCTGCTACGAGCGTGAAGCCTCCTCGTCTAGTCGTCGTCGTACCAGCCCTGATCGGCACCGAGGTGGCAGGCCGGGCAATTGGATTTCGTCACCACCTTGGGGTCCCGCCAGACGCTGTCCGGGAAGGGGTGCTTTCGCTGGAAATAGGGATTCTCGGTGATGCGCTGGGGCGCGCCGCCGGGCGCCACCCATCGCATGAACTTGCCGGCCCGGCCGCCGCTGGCGGCGTCGCCGGCATGGGCCGTCAGATAGGCGCCGATGGCGGCGGCGGTTTCGGCAGGCAGGCTGGCGTCCTCGCCGAAATGATCGTCGAGGGTCGCCATCATTTGGCTCCAGGATCGGGCCGGAAGCAGGGCGGGCTGGAAGGCCATGTGGCAGGCGCCGCATTCCTTCTTGACCAGCGGGTCGGCGACCGGGGGCACGCCGCCGTCGGCAAGCGCGGGGCCGGCGGCCAGCAGGAGCGCGGCCAGTGACAGGACGAGGCGCATGGTCATCGTCCCGCCATGAAGGTGACGTAGTCGCCCTTTTCGCGCGGGGTGCAGGGCCGGCCCAGCACGCTCTTGCAGTCGCGCCCGAACTGCTTTTCCACCTCGGCCATGTCGGTGAACCGCTGCGGATTGGCCGACACCGCCACCGGGTCGATCGGCCGTCCGGTCTTGGCGTTCCGCCCCGGCTTCGTCGGATCGCCGGTGTGGCAGGCGGTGCAGGCGGGCGTGCGCGCGTCGCCGCCGGCCCATGGGGTGCGGAACAGGGCCTCTCCGCGCTCGGCCGAGAAGCCGGCGAAGGCGGCGTCGGCCTTGCGGGCCAGTGCGGCATACTCGGCGAGGATGGTGTCGCGGCGGGCGTCGCCGGCGGCGGCGATTGCAGGCAGGGCGACGAGGGCGGCGGCGATCAACAGCGGACGGATCATCGGGCATTCCTCCGGGAGGGGACGGGCAGACGGGCCTCGGCGAGCCAGGCGGCAGCCCGGTTCAGCAACCGCTTGCCGCCGTACATGAAGCCGACGAAGGCGATATGGGCGAAGATCACCCACAGCGAGGCCTCGGCGATGGCCTCGTGCGGGTCCTCGAACCAGGTCACGGCGTCGGCCAGCGCCCCGGTGGCGGCGGCCAGTCCGAGGCCGGCCAGCAGGGCTGCCGCCAGCCAAGCGAACAGCGGATGGCGCCCCCGGCGGACCGACAGCCAGCCGATGGCGGCCTTGATGCCGGGGCGGGGCAGGCGCCAGGGGCCGGCGGCGGGCGCCGCCATGCCCGCCAGCAGCCGCACGGCGATGGCGGCCAGCAGCGCGTAGCCGGCGAACTGGTGCAGCGCATAGGTGTCCTCGTCGGCCGTCAGGTATCTGATCCGCGACGCCAAGGCGAGGGGCGTGGATATCACCGCCGAGACCTGCCCGCACTACCTTCTCATGGACAGCCGCGATGTCGAGCGCTGGGGCGGAATGGTGCGCATAAACCTGCCGATCCGCGAGGAAGGCCACGCCGAAGCGCTGTGGCAGGCAATGAAGGAAGGCGTCATCGACATGATCGCCACCGACCACGCACCCCATACGCAGGCGGAAAAGACTGATCCCAACATCTGGAATTGCTGCCGCGGCATCCCGGGCGTCGAGGTGCAGATGGCCAGGGTCAGCGGGGGTGTCTCCTGCGGCTTCACGATGGCGTCGAAGACGAAGAGAGGCGCGGGCAGCCCGTTCTCCCGTATCGGCATTCGGGCGTCGGTCAGCATGCCGACGGGCGTGGCGTTAAGCAGGATGTCGCTCCCCTCGACCACAGGTTCGCCGATCGTCACCTCGAACCTGGGGTCGAGGCGGCGGATCTATTCGGCCAGGGCCGCGTCACGCGACCGGTCTATATCATAGAACTGTATCGAAGTTGGTCCCTCGAAGGCGATGCGGAATGCCTCGATGCATCTGATACCGTCGAACACCTCGCCTCGCCAAGGCCCGTCGGCGCAGCGGCCACCCCCATCGCCGTGCCGGGGCGGCATCGGTTTTTCCGGCCACCGCGTCATGCTGATCGCGGCGGGCGGCGGCATTGATGGCCCCTGTAAGGGAGGCGTGCAGGCCCAGTTCGTCCGCCAGTCCGCAGGCCCGGCACTTGAACGAAATGGTGAAGATCAATCTCCCAGGTTCTTCACTTTCATCAGGTTCGGGAGAACCTCGTCGAATTCTTCGGACAGGACGTAAATGGGCAGCATCAGGGCGGTGCGGCGCCGGTGATGGAATTCAACTGTGATCATCTCCAGTGAGCGCGAGATGGCACTTGGCTGGCGACGTTTCCACGGCCTGGACCACATCTAGTAAGGAAAACCCGCCCACCAATAGTCCGCCCCCTCCTTCAGAAGATCTCTGAAGGAGGGGGCGTTGTTTCAGTCCCGAGACTGCAGCGAATCGTGTACCAGTCAGCCGATTCGGACCCACGGTGTGGCTGATTCGCCAACACGCACGCCGTAACGGTCGATGGCCGCGGGATCGAACGAGAAGCCGAGACCCGGGCGGTCGGGGAGCAGGAGATGGCCGTCCTTGGCCTCGATCTGGACGTCTATCAGGTTGCGGAAATTGACGATGTGATCGTCGGGCATGAACTCGACATAGAGCGCATTGCTGGTGGCTGCCGCCACGTGCACATGAATGTCGTGCCAGGCGTGCGGCGCGACCGGAACGCCGTAGCTGGCCGCCGTCGCGGCGATCTTGCGGAATTCCGAGATTCCCCCGCAGACGATGGAGTCGGTCTGCAGGATGTGGGCCGCGCCCTTGTCGAGGATTTCCTTGAACCGCCAGCGCCCAGCTTCAATCTCGCCGGTCGCCACCATGATCGAGGTCCGCCGCGCCAGGGCAGCGTGACTGTCGATGTCGTCGGGCAGGAACGGTTCCTCGATCCAGTAGGGGCTGTATTTCTCGAAGCGCTCGATAAAGCGCATGGCCGTCGGCAGGTCCGCCCAGGCATTGTTGGCATCCAACATTAAGTTGATGTCGGGACCGATCGCCTCGCGCACCACGCGAAGACGTTCTTCCTCCAGAGCCGGGCTCAGGCGTCCCACCTTGATCTTGACGGCGTCATAGCCGTCCTTCACGAAGGCCATCATTTCGGCGGCCAAATCGTCGTTCGACTTGCCGGCCATGTAATAGCCGCCGCTACCGTAGGCCGGCACCTTATCCGTCACGACCGCGCCCAGGTACTTGTAGAGCGGAAGCCCGACGCTGCGCGCGTTGAGATCCCACAGCGCGATGTCGAGGGCACTCAGCGCGCGCATGACGGCACCGGTCCGGCCGATCAGCAGGGCCTCCTGATAAAGCTCCCGCCACAGTCCTTCCACCCTCAAGGAATCCTGGCCGATCAGCCGGGGCGCGAAGGCTTCCTCGACGGCCGCCGCCAGGATGCGCCCGGAGGTGTTGACGGCATAGCTGTAGCCGAGGCCGACATGACCTTCCGCCGAGGTCACCCGCACGAGGCAGTACTCGCGTGCCTGCACGTTCCGGGTTGAAAAGGTGACGGAATTGGCCAGTGGAACCCGGGCCACGCACACTTCGATGCTTCGTATCGTTCCCACCTGTTGCTTCCTTCTTATCCAGTCTTCGTGCGAGAAATATCCCGCTCGCGGGCCTCCGTCGGCCCCGCGAACTCTTCTACGACTGGCGGCAAGTTGCCGCGGTCATCTTCAGATGATCGGCGCCTGTTTGAGGGCGGCCACCTGCATCGCCTTGCTGCGCCGCCACTGGGTGACCAGCGCGTAGGCGAACAACCCCGCTCCAATGGCCGTCGCGTAAAGAGGCAGCGGCAACACCAACAGACTTCCCCCGACCAACATCAAGACACGTTCGGCGCTGCGTGTCGGGCAAAACAGATAGCCCTCCCAGAAGCCGGCGATGGCAACGAGCCCGACCGTCGCCGTCAAAGTCACTTCGAGAATGCCGTACCACGGGCCTTGGGCAAGTAGGCCCGGGTTCCAGACGAACAGGAACGGCATGATCAGCGCCACCATGGCCAGCCGAATAGAGATCAAGCAGGTTTTCATGTAGTTGGAATCAGCCATGCGCGACGCGACAATAGCAGCGCTGCCAACCGGCGGCGTGATGTTGGCGATGATCGTGTAATAGTAAATGAAGAGGTGAACGGCCAGCAGAGGGCCGCCCAGCTTGACCAGGAAAGGCGCCACGAGAATGGCCAGCAGGATGTAGCTCGCCGTGGTCGGCACGCCCATCCCGAAGAAAAGCGCAAGTCCCATCGTCATCAGGAGCCCGACCTCGACGGAGGATGCCAGGGCCAGGACCTGGAACAGGAAGCGGTGAGCCAGACCGGTCGCGATGATCGCCTGGATCATGATGCCGACGGCGGCGAGGATGGCTGCCACCGTGGCCCCATTCTTCGCACCGTCGACCAGGCCGTCGGCCATCTCCATCCAGAAGGCCTTCTGCAGAAACCGTTTGGGAGTGGTCAACGCCGTAACCAAGAAGTGGATGCCCACCAGCCAGTAGATGGCATAAAGGCCAGCCGTCATCGGCGAGTAGCCAATGACCATGTAGTAGAGGACGACGATGATCGGGATGAAGTAATAGCCGCGCCGCATCAGGATGCGTCCGGCCGGTTCGAGGTCCGAGAAAACCCCCAAACTGACACCATCCTTATTGGCCCGTATGCACACCGAAACGCCAACCAAGAAATAGTAGAGAATGCCCGGAATGGTGGCGGCGATGACGATGTCGATGTAGGCGATGCCGGTCAGCTCCGACATGATGAAGGCGCCGACCCCCATGATCGGGGGCAGGAACATACCGCCGGTGGATGCTGCAGCCTCGACCGCGCCGGCGAACTCCGGCTTAAAGCCGCTTCTCTTCATGAGTGGGATTGTCACCGCGCCCGTCGTCGCCACGTTGGCGACGGCACTGCCGTTGATCGAACCCATGATGGCGCTGCTGATGACCGCCGCCAGGGCCGGACCGGCGCGGAACCGACTACCGACGCTGCACGCCAGATCCATGAAGAACTTGCCGGCGCCGGTTGCGTTGAGAAGGCCGCCGAAGATCATGAAGATGATGATGAAGGTCGCCGAGACGTCGAGCAGGCTGCCGTAAATACCGTTGAACGTGGTCGTCACCGAGGCGATCGTTCTTTGGACCGAGAAACCGCCATGGTGGAGAATGCCCGGCATGTAGGGGCCGAACAGCATGTAGAGGATGGCGCACACCGTCATGATCGGGATGACCCAGCCGAATTGGCACCGGCTGGCCTCGATCGCCAGGACGATTAGAAGGACGCCGACGATGGCGTCCTGAAGCCGCAAGAAGCCCGCCATGTCGACGAGATCCAGGTAGTTCACCTGGATGTAGGTCGTGGCCGCGACGCCAAGCAGCGCGAGGAGAAGGTACAGAACCCGGGCCGAGAGGGCCTTCTTCGTCGCCACCAGGCCCAGGAAGAGAACGGCGAAAGAAAATCCAAGGTGAATGTTCTGGTTCTCGACCGGCGACATGAACCTGAATTGCGTGGCGAGAAGGTGATACCCCGACATCGCCAGACAGATTGCGAAAATGGTAGGCCTGAGGGCCTTATCGAAAAGAGACATCAATCGGTTCTCCAGAACGCACCGCACCGCCTCAGGCGACGTTTGGCGCCTCGGTCTTCTTGTGCCGTCCGATGGGCACCATGAAACTGGGGCCGGCCGGGGCCCGCGCTGGCTGCCAGCCGGCTCCCAAAAGCGCCTTACTTTTTCTTCGCCTGCCCGACGGTCAAATCATCGCGCCAGACGCCGGCTTCCTTGTAATAGCGGGCTGCGCCCGGATGGACGGCAATGCCCTTGAAGGCGCCGTCGAGGGCGTGCTTCACATCAATGTTCTTGGCCAGCGGATGATAATTGCCGAGTTCCTTGGAGTTCTCGTAGAAGGCCCGCACCAGGGCGTAGACGAGATCCTCGGGGATGTCCGCGCGCGCATATTCGACGTGGTGGTTGGTCATGGCCAGGATTTCGCGGTCGAGATTCTTCAAGTTCTTTGGGGTCAGCTTGTAGGCTGTCTGGAACCCTTCGACCTTCTGAATGCGCTCGATAGCAGCCTGGTCCTGGCCCAAAACATACACCTTTCCGGTGGCATCGGCTTCGGCGAGGTACGACGTCGGCATGCCGTCGTTCAAATGGGCCATCATGGCATCGATGGTGCCGTCGCGCAGCGCCGAAATCTGGTCGTTGTAAGCGATGTAGTAGGGTTTGATCTTGCCCCAAAGATCGTAGCCGTGGGCGAGCACGGAATAAGCGAGCTTGTAGCCGCCGCTGCCGGACGGACCGACCGAAACCGGGTGACCGGCAAGGTCTTCCATCTTCTTGATGCCGCTGTCCGGCCGGGTGAGGAAGATCACCGTGTTGCCGTAGGCGGTCAGCACCATCTGCATTTCGATGGGTTTGCCGTAGGGCTTCATCCCCGTGGAGGCCTGCCAGGCGCTGTCGGAATTGACACCGGCGAGCTCCGTCTCCCCGGCCTCGAGCAGCCGCGGGTTCTCCACCGATCCCGACGTAGTCAGGACCGACATCCTGACGTTCGGCAGAACGCCCTTCAGGACGGCCTCGACGCCGCTCAGCAGAACCTGAGTCGTCGATCCCATGCTGGCCGACGCCCAACGGACGTCGCCCTTCACGGCCTTCCAGTCGTCAGCCGCCGCTGCTCCGGAAACCGCGGCCATCGTCCCCACGGCACCCAGAGCCGCGACGAACATCATTCTCTGGATCGAAGATTTCACCATATGTCTCTCCCTTCTCGGTTTTTGGCCCGCTTGGCCGATTGCCGTTGATCGGGCACCGGGTGTCTCCTGACGTCCGGCCTCCCCTCTTCGCGTTCCTTCGTGTGATCCCCCTCAGAGCGCAGTCCGCCGCCTCACCGCGTCTGGACGATCGAGAATGTCTGCCTTGAGCCGAGTACCGAGGCCGGGGCCATCGGGGGCGTAAAGATAGCCGTTTTCGAACCGCGGCAGGTTTTCGGCCACCTCCTGGTGCCAACCGAAATAGAATGCCCGGACCATCTCCTGAACCAGGGTGTTCGTCGCATTGAGGCTCATGTGCACGGAGGCCGCCATGGTCAGCGGGCCGCCGCAATTGTGGGGCGCCACTGGAATTTCATAGGTCTCGGCCAGCGTGGCGATTTTCTTGCCCTCGGTCAGGCCGCCTGACCAGATGATGTCGAAGATGGCGAGGCTGGTGGCGTTCTTTTCAAGTGCGTCGCGAAAGCCCCAACGCGTGCTCAATGTCTCGCTGGCGGCGACCCAAATGTCGGTGTGCCGCTTGAACTCGGCGACGGCATCGAGGTTGGCCATGCTGATGGGGTCCTCAATCCAGATCGGATTGTAGGGTTCGAGGGCCTTGGCGATGGTGATGGCGGCCGGCAGCCGCCACATGGAATGCATCTCGACGTGAATGTCGATCTTGTCGCCGACCCTCTTGCGGATTTTCTCGAACGGCTGCAACGCCTTCTTAAGGTCGGCGGCCGAGATGTAGGCGCCTCCGCTCTCCCCGGCGAACTGGTCGAACGGCCAGATCTTCATTCCCGAGAAGCCCATCGCGAGAAGGCTTTCCGCCAACTCGTCAGCGCGATGGAGAAAGGCGTCAAGGTCCTCGAAGTCGCGCCCGTCGACGGGCGCACCTTCGCTCCAGCTCTTGACCGGCGAGTAGGCACCCTTGCTGACATAGCCGTGGCCGGCGCAGGTGTTGTAGGTACGGACCCGCTCCCGCGTCTTGCCGCCTAGCAGCTCGTAGACCGGGACGTTCAGGGCCTTGCCCCGGATATCCCACAGCGCCAGATCAACCGCCGAGGCCGCGCGAATTTCCGCTCCGGTCGACTTGTAGCCGCAATAGGGATAGAGCATGAACCGCGACAACCGGTCGATGGCCATCGGGTCATCGCCCAGCAGCGTCGGCGCCAGCCCGTCGTGGATATGGGCGCTGACGGCACCGGCGCCGTTCTTCGTCTCGCCCCACCCCGTGATTCCCGCATCGGTTTCGACGCGCACCCAGCACATGTTGGGAAAGCCGCCCAGTAGCAGCGTTTCGATGGCGGTGATCCTCACCGAAGGCCTCCCTTTCCACCCCTCGCACGGTTCGCCACGCTTACCGTTATAGACAAGTTGTTCTGAACATCATAACAACTTGTCTAGCGGCTGTGCTACTAACATATCAGCTGCTCGCCGGTCAAGAGGCGGCGCCGGAAGGGAAAGACAAGCGTATGGACCGATCGGATGGCAACGGCTATATGATCTTGTTCAGGTCATCCTAACAATTTGGCGGGCCGCCCATAGGGCAACTTGCCCGTGTGATCCCTATGAGGAATGGAACGAAGACCGCAGGAGGCCTTGGCATGATGTTCCCGCCCGTGAATAAGCGATCGTCGATCGGCAAGCATATCGTCGATTCGCTCCACCAAACCATCCTCTCCGGCGGCATCAAGCGCGGCGAGAAACTGCCGGGGCAACGAGAACTCGCCCAGCAGTTCGGGGCCAGCCTAACCTCGGTCCGCGAGGCGATCAGCGTTCTTGCCGCGACCGGCGTCATCAGCGTGACCCCTGGGCGCGGCACTATCGTTTGCGGCATCGGCGACGCCGAACCGTCCTTCGACGGGTGGCTGGGCGTCGCCAGTGATGACGCCGAGATGAACGACTTCCTGGAGGTTCGGGAGCTTCTGGAAACCCACATCGTGCGGAAAATCGCCCGCGACTCGAAGGCCAAGGATTTCGGCGCCATCACCGAGGCGTTGAAAAGGCTCCAGCGCAAGCGCAAGAACCCGAAGGCATATCTCGTCGAGGACCTAGCCTTCCACCGCCTGCTGGCCAGCTATTCCGGCAACAAGATCCTGGAGAAGCTTCTTCTCGCCATCCAGACGCCGATGAGAAGCCAGATTTCCCATTCGATTACTCGGACGATGAAAAAGGCCGGCGATCTCGACACCAGTTGGGTGCTGCACCGTGACGTCGTCGATGCGCTGGTGGCGGGAAACGCCGACGACGCCGCCAAGGCCATCCGCGCCATGGTCAACCGGGCGCGGCTCTATCACGGCGCGCAGGAGGAGTCGGCGGCATCGGGCGACACTGCGGTATCGGAGCCCGGCCTGAAAGGGCGGTCTCGCCATCCGAGCCGGCGCGCCAGCCCCCGAAAGGGGAACTGACCTGGCATTTCCCGTCACGTCGCAATGACGGCGACATCACCCTGCCGGCCGGCCGACTTGGCCGCCGAGGAGGCCCCCCAGCACAAGATTCTGGTCAGGTCGCTGGGCGAGTTCGTTGGTCAGATCCCGCCAAACGCATCGAAATCCGACATCGAGGCGGCGCTGCACCGCCGGCTCTACGAGCGCGAGGCGGTTGACGTCAGGCGACTTCGAAAATCCCATCGATCTCAACCGCGGCGCCTAGAGGAAGTGACGGGGCGCCGACGGCGAAGCGGGCATGACGCCCGTGCTCGCCAAACAGTTCGACCATGAGATCCGAGGCGCCGTTGACGACCTGCGGGATGCGAGTGAAATCGTCGGCGCAATTGACGAAGCCGCCCAGCTTGACCACCCGGCGGACGGTATCGAGGCTGCCGTTGCAAGCGGCCCGCAGCTGGGCAAGCAGGTTGATGCCGCAGAGCCTTGCCGCGGCGGCTCCGTCCTCGACTGTGAAGTCCCGGCCGACCCTGCCGACGTAGCGGGGGGCACCGTTGACCAGCGGGAGCTGTCCGGCCACGAAGACGAGGTTGCCGGCAACCACCCAGGGAAGATAGTTGGCCACCGGCACGGCGGCTTCCGGTAGGCTGATTTCCAACTGTTTCAGGCGGGCATCGATCATCCCGGACATGGCGGGTCTTCCTTCCTTTTGCTGGGGGCCGGCGGGCGGCCCGCGAAGAGGGGACGTCGGGGGCGTCAGGAGCCGGGCTACGTCTGGCGTTGCCCGGCGCGATGGCGCAGGACGACGATGACCACCACCGCCGCGCCCAGGGCCGCGCCGGCGACGTCGGTCACCGCCGTCGGGTCCATCAGCAGTACTGCCGCCGAGAACGCCACCAGGCGCATGATCCAGGACAGGGGCTGGATGAACCAGCCGACGGCCGCGGCAGCCAGCAGCACGACGCCGCAGCAGGCCGTGAGGAATACGTGGATGACCTGGCCGAGCGAGCCGATGCCTATCAGGGCTGGGCCGTAGGTGAAAAAGAAGGGCACGAGAAAGACCACGGCGCCGATGCGGATGGCGCTCCAGCTCGTCTTCCACGGGCTGGTGTCGGCGATGGCGGCCGCGGCGAACGAGGCCATGGCCAGGGGCGGCGTGATGTTGGACATGGTCGCGCCGTAGAAGATCAGCAGATGAGCGGCCAGCGCTGGGACGCCCAGCTTCTCGATGGCCGGACCCAGGATCACCGCCAGGACGATGTAGATGGCCGAGGTCGGCATGCCCATGCCGAGGATGACAGCGACCAGCACGGTCAGGAAAAGCGTGATGAAGAGCGAGCCGCCCGACACCGCCAGGATGATCAGGCTCAGCCGATAGCCCAGGCCGGTCAGCAGAAGGATGCCGGCGATCATGCCGCCGACCGCGCAGGCGACGACGATGGGGCCGATCAGCTTCGGCCCATCGACGCAGCCCTGCCAGGCGATCCGGTGGAGGCGGGCCCGGTTCGACCGGTCGAAGACGGCGATGCAGGCAAGAAGGGCCAGTGTCGCCCATACCGCCGAGATGGCCGGCGTGTAGCCGTCGATGAGGGCGTAGATCAGGATGAAGACCGGCAGCAGCAGGTAGCCGTTGCGCCGGAGCGTGGCGAACACCGAGGGGAACTCGGCGTCCTTGTCCGGCATCAGCCGGAGGCGCCGGGCCTCGAAATCGACCACGAAATAGACGGCAAGGTAGTAGAGAAAGGCTGGAAGGGCGGCGGCCTTCATCACCGCGGCATAGGGTATCCCCAGGAACT
The DNA here is from genome assembly GCF_026163695.1 of Shumkonia mesophila. NCBI lineage: Bacteria > Pseudomonadati > Pseudomonadota > Alphaproteobacteria > Rhodospirillales > Shumkoniaceae > Shumkonia > Shumkonia mesophila. Next base: position 22,862 of record NZ_JAOTID010000019.1, read on the forward strand.
CAGCCATGATGAAGGCAGCGGCGCCCATGACCGGCGGCGTGATCAGGCCGCCCGTCGAGGCCACCGCCTCGACGCCGGCGGCGAAATGGGCCGGATATCCGCTCTTCTTCATGGCGGGGATGGTGAAAGAGCCCGTGGTGACGACGTTGGCCGTCGAACTGCCCGACAGCATGCTCATCATGGCGCTGGACACCACCGCCGTCTTGGCCGGCCCGCCGATGGTCCGCCCGGCCAGCCCGTTGGCGAAGTCGCTGAAGAAGGCCCCGGTTCCCGATTCCGACAGGAAGGCGCCGAATAAGACGAACAGGAAGATGAAGCTGGCGGAAACCCCGACCGGCGTGCCCCAGATCCCGTCGAGGGTCAGGTACATCTGTTCGAGAATGCGCTGGATCGAATAGCCGCGGTGCCAGAACGGATAGGGCAGGTATTTGCCGAAGATGGCATAGAGCAGAAAGAGAACCGTCAGGATGACGAGCGGCCAGCCCAGCGACCGTCGCGTCGCCTCCAGGATCACCACGATAAGGGCCACGCTGAGAGCCATGACCCCGGGCGTCAGTGGGTCCACGTAGACCATACGTTCGGAAACCGCCGTCGCCTCGATCATCAGGTAACCGCAGGACACGACGGCGGCAAGGGTGAACACGGCATTCGAGGCCAGGCGCCGGCCGCTTCGCGGTTTGCGGAAATCAAAATCCACCCAGAACAGGACCACTAAGGCGAACAGCAGGTGGAGCGGGCGGTGGAATTCGGTGATCGGCTGCCCGAAAAAGCCGACATACAGGTGATAGAGCGACATCGATACGGCGACGATGGAGACAGCCCCCCTCACCGCAAGGCCCGCCCGTTCGACGACGTGCGTCTTCATCAGGTGAAATCCCTCAATTCCGCAGACCATCCTTGAACCCGTGGGACGTCAGGACGACCGCGACCGCGTCGTCGGCGCCAAGCGTCCCGGCGGCCCGCAACGAAGCGACGGCCGAAAACACCACGGCGGACGACGCCTCCGCGTAGAAGCCATGGCATCCCAGCCGCCCGATGTCATCCGCCGCCGCGTCGTCGGCAACCACCACGGCGCCGCCGCCACTCGCCCGGACCCCTTCGACAAGCTGATAGGCAACGGTGTCGCCGCCGATCGAAATCAGGCGGGTGCTGCCCTCGAAAATGCCGGTGTCGTCGTCACCGGCTAGGACCCGCGTCAGCCGCGGGAACGGCTCGACCGCGAACAGCCTGGGCATCCTGGCCATGACGCCCTCGACGACCAGTTCGCGAAAACCTTCGTAGACTCCCCACAGTAGGTCGCCTCGGGAAACCGGAATGACCACGGCGTCGGGCGCCCCGCCCCTCAGATCCTCGGCCATTTCGTAGGCGATGGTCTTGTATCCCTGCAGGCCGAACAGGTTGCTGCCGACCACCGGCGACGTGAAATTGGTCGCTGGATACCATTCCCCGGCCTCGACCTTTTCCGCCATGATCTCCCATCGTTGCCGGGACGTCTTGGTCAGCACGATCTCGGCGTTGTAGGCCGTCAGGGCCTTTTTCCAACAGGCCGGAATGCTATCGGTGGTAACGACCGCGCAACGGAGTCCCGCCGCCGCGGCATAGGCCGCCAGCGACGCCCCACCGTTGCCGCTGGATGCCGCGGCCACGCAGGGCCGGCCCAGGTCGAGGGCGCGGGCGACGACTAGGGAGCTGAGCCGGTCCTTGTGGGAACCCGTCGGGTTCTGGGATTCCATCTTGACCCACAGGCTGCCGATTCCCAGCCGGGTCGCCAGCCGGGGCGCCGGAACCAGCGGCGTCCCGCCCTCTCCCAGGCTGGGGAAGGCGACATAGGGCAGACGGTCGCGATAGCGCTGCAATCCCCGTTCTGGGGACGGCCGTGACAGGGCGGGAAGAGAGCCGTAGATCGCCCGCAGGTTGGCCGGCCGTCCCTGCCGGATCGATTCGGGGCTGCCGGTCAGGTAGTCGCCGACTGGATAGGTTGTCCCCGTCCGCATGCATGAGAAGCCGGTGAGGTTCCGGTTGATCGTCGGCATGAACTCTCTCCGAGAAAAAGGCCGTCCAGGAATTCTTTCGCTGGACGGCCGTTAGGGGAGGTTACTTCAGAACACCCTTCTCGCGGTAATAACGCGCCGCGCCCGGGTGAAGACGTACGCCGGGGATCGACGCGAAGTCCGCCGGAGTCAGATCCTTGTAGGAGGAGTGAAGCTCGCGCACCGCCTGGAGGTTGTCGACCAGCGCCTTGGCCAGCCAGTAGGCATCGTCGTCCAACATGTCGGCGCTGATCACGCCGACCATCTTGGAGATGACCGTGGGGACCGGGACGCCCTGTCCGCTATACGTATTGGCCGGAATGGTGGCCTGGGCGAGGCCCGGCATGTCCGCCGCGATCTTGGCGAAGGCGGCATCGGAGATCGGCAGCATGCGCAGCGGCACGGCGTTGGCCAGTTCCGAGAAGAACGAGGCCGGGAAGCTCGCCATCGAGACCATGCCCTTGGCGTGGCGGTCCTTCATCTGGTCGATCTGCACATCGAGGCTGCCCCGCGACAGATCGAGGTCGGACTCAGACAGGCCGTACGCCTTGAGTGTGCGGCTGAAGACTTCGGCCGTGATCGCCCCCTTGGGCTGGGTGACGAAACGCTTACCCTTGAGATCGCCCACGCCCATGATGTTGTCGTCCTTGGCGACCGCGATCTGCAGATAGCTGGGCGACAGGCCGATCAGGCCGGCCACCTTGTCTATCTTGCCCTTGAACGGCGGATCGCCAGCCTCGGCCATGGAAACGGCGGCCGTCATCGTCAGGCCGATCTCGCCCTTGCCCTCGACCACGTTGACGATGTTGGATAGGGCCGCCCCCAGCTCGGCGTTGGACTGGACGCCGCCCTCGCCGAAGATCTTCGCCATGCCGGCACCGATGCCATACCAGGTGCTGCCGGCAAGACTGGTGAAGATGGTCACCTGTTTGGGTTTGGCCTGGGCCGGCCCGGCAAGGGCCATGGCCACCCCGGCCAGAGCGACGCACAAGACCTTAGCTCGACTATGTCCCGTCATCTTCGATATCTCCCTTGTCATTGGCCAGCATTGACCGATTGTCAGACAATGAACAGTTTCTGTTCGATGCTCGAAATGCGTTCGCATCCGGTTTCCGTGACCGCCACCACGTCCTCGATCTGCAGGCCGGCGAACCCCGGCTCGTAGTAGGGCGTCTCGACGCACAGCACCATGCCCGGCTCCAGAACCGTGCGATCGGCCGGCGCGATGTGGGGAAGATCGTATCCCTCGATGCCGTTGCCATGCCCACAGTGGTTCCGTTCGTAGTGGGGGATCCCGTTGGCGCGGACGATGTCGACTCCCAGGTGGAAGAGATCGCCGGCGACCACGCCGGGCCTGATCGTGGAAAGGATGCCCTGCTCGCCAGCGACGAGGGCATCGTGGTATATTTGAATCTTCGAACTCGGCTTGCCGAGGACGGCCGTCCGCGCCATGTCGGCGTGGTAAGCCGAGGCGATGCAGCCGACGTCGAAGCGCACGGCGTCGCCCCGGTGGATGATCCGGTCCCCGGCGGTGACGTTGGGAAGCGCGCCGCGCGGCCCCGATCCGACGCAGACCAGGGTCGGCAGGCCGCCCCGCCGGGCAACCTCGTTGAAAAAGGTGGCGGCAACGGCGTTTTCGCCCACCCCTTCGTCAATGGCGGCGATGGCCTCGGTGAGCGCCGATTCGTTGACGGAAACGGCATTACGGATGCGGTCGATCTCCCCGGCGGTCTTGACGATCCGAATCTGCCGGAAGAGGTCGTAGGCCGGCGCCGTTGACAGGCCCGGCAGCCTGCCTTCCAGGATCCGGCCCAACCCAATGGTGTCGCTTCCCTGGTCGACGCCGATACGGCCGCGCGCGACCCCGCGCTCGGCCAGGCAGCCGGCCAGCGCATCGACGGCGGCGGGATAGGACGGCGAGGAATCGAGCAGCGCCATCAGGCGTTTGGCCTCGGCATCGCCATTATCGAGGCTGGCCGTCGAGAAATAGAAGTTGCCGTAGAGCCGGTAGGTCTTGACCCAGGTGTCCGCGGCGATGGCCGCATCCGCCAGGCCGCGGGAAATCACCAGGTCGGCTTGCAGGTCATCGGCCGTGACGACGGCAAAGACCTGGCGCACGCGGTGACGCAGATGCGTCAGAATCCAGAACCCCGTCAGATAGGCGACGTTCTCGGGCGTGGTGGCGACGAGAGCGTCCAGCCCGTTTTCCGCCATGATCCGCCCGGCCCGTTCCTTGTTGATCAGCATTCCCGGCCCTTTCGTCGCGTTTTTTTCTCTTGACTTTGCCTGATAAATATTACACTATCCGCACGTCTGAGCGAATAGTGTAATTATACGGATTCTTTTTCGAAGGTGTCAATGGTGGCGCATGGACAGCACTGATCCCGCGAAGAGCAAGCAATACCTACAGTCCCTGGCCCACGGGCTGGCCGTCATCGTGGCCATGGGAAAATCCGACACCACGTCGATTCCCGAGCTGGCCGAGCGGCTGGGCATGAACCGCTGGCTGGTCCGACGGGTGATCCTGACGATTGAGGCCCTTGGCTACGTTGAACGGTCTGGTCGACGGCTGCGGCTTCTGCCGAAGGTGCTCGATCTCGGCTACGCCTTCCTGTCGTCGATGGAACTGTGGAAGATCGCCGACCCGCTCATCGTCGACCTAGTCGAGAAGGTGCGCCTGAGCTGCACCATGTCTGTTCTCGAGGGGCACGACATCGTCTATATCGCCCGGCACACGGCGAGCCATCGGATCGTCAGCATCCCGCTCCAGGTGGGGTCCCGCATTCCGGCGCATTGCACCGCAAGCGGCCGGGTGCTCCTCAGCGACAAGGCCATCGACGCCCTGCGGGACTGGCTGAGCCACGCCCCTTTGCCCAAGATGACGCCACTCACGGTGACGGACCCGACGGTTCTGGAGGAACGGATTCTCGAAACCCGGCGGAGCGGCTGGTGCCGGGTCGACCACGAACTGGCCGAGGGCAGCTGCGCCATCGCGCTACCGGTGCGCGACCGCCTGGGGCGGGTGATGGCCGCCATCAGCCTTTCCGGCCGCGACGAGGATCTGAAGATGCCCGCCGTCTTGGATGAATTGCAGGAAACTGCTCATCGAATTGAATCTGTTATTCATCGACGATGATCGCCGGAATGAACTGCCTAGTGCGACTCGCTTTCATCAGAAGTGTGAGGAAGAGTGAGAGGCGGCTGTTCTAGGTGTGAGCGAACGGTCGAGTTTGTCCGCCTTAGGCACTTCTGAGAAGAATGTCTCTTGCTCAGAGACGTCTGCTTTTGGGACTGGTTACAGCCGTCGCGAATGGCGAAGATGGTGAAGGTTTCCGGATGCCGGCCCCATCTCAAGCCGCGCGGCCTGTGTTGGCCGGCATCCGGAAACCTTCACCATCGTGGACATTCAGGTGCTGCAGAAAAGCACCCTGACAGCAGATGTCGCCCCTCGTTGGTCAAATCGACGCGTCCGGGTGGAAGGCCGAAGTTTGCCCAACTGCTCGGTCGGTCTGCGCTAGGATATGTCGGACCTTAGGTCCCCAGCCAGTTCCAAGGCTATTCCGCTTTTCTACAAGCGAATGCGGACTATGGCATCGACTTCGACGGCCGCGTTGCCCGGCAAACCGGCAACGCCCACCGCCGTGCGGCAGTGCCGGCCCGCCTCTCCGAAGGCGGCGATGAACACATCCGTCGCGCCGTTGATGACGGCGGGCGAGCCGGAAAAGCCGGAGACGCAATTGACGAAGCCGCCAAGACGGATGACCTCCTCGACGCGGTCCAGGTCGCCCTCGCAAGCAAGCTTGAGCGCGTACAAGAGGTTGAGCGCGCAGATGCGGGCCACGTCATGGGCCGCATCGGCCCCGGTGGCGCCGCCCACTGGGCCTTCAAGCACCACGGACCCATCCCATTCGCAGATCTGGCCCGACAGGAAGATCGTGGCGCCATCGCGGCGATAGGGAAGGAAATTGCCGCGCGGCGTCCACGGTTTCGGGAGCGACAGTCCCATTTTGGCGAGGCGGTCTTCGGCGATGCTGGTCATGATGGTTCCTCGAAGCTGTGGGTGTCGGTGGAAGTGATCAGGCGACACCCGATGCCTTCTACTTTCTCCCTGCCCGGTCAAGAAAAAGCCCCTGCGCCTTCGTGGCACAGGGGGTAAGTTTCCATGGGGGAAATGTCCATGGGTACAGGGAGAACCTAAAGTCAGATGCGGCTGGCCGTCGGCGGCCAATGGTGCCGAAATCCCAAATTGTCCTGGAGCCTTTTCGCGAAGTGCAGCAGGCGGGTTTCCTTAAAGGGCGGAGCCACGAGCTGCAGGCCGATGGGCAGGCCCGTCGATGAATGGCCGCACGGGATGGAGAGCGCGGGAAATCCCACCAGCGAAATCGCGAAGGTCACGGCCAGGTAGTCGATGATATTGGCGAGCGGTCGGCCGTTGACGGCGTCAACCCCGCCATCTTCGTTGGCGAACGGAAGCACCCCGGCCGCCGGCAACGCCAGAATGTCGTACCGGCGGAAAAGCGCGCTGAATTCGCGCACGATCCGGCCGCGCGTCTCCTCCGCCGCCAGGTAGTCGCGCGCCGACATTCCCTTTCCCCTGGCCACGTTCCAGACGAAGGATTCGGTCAGGTCGTTGGTTCCCTCTTCCAGCAGGGAGCCGTACTGGCGGTCGAGAACCGCGGCGCGCAGCGTCTGGAAGGCTTCGCGCACGCCTTTCACGTCGGGGCTGAGTTCGGCAACCGTCCAGCCATGTCCGCCGATGGCCTGAGCCGCCTGCCGGACGATGGCGCCCACCTCCGCGTCAACCGGAACGGAGCCGCCGAAATCGTCGGTGTAGGCCACCCTCTCGACGCGACCCGCCTCCCTCTCGTAGCCCGGCCTTTTCCAGGCCGGGACGCCCATGGTCATGGCATCGCCGGCATCCGGCCCGGCCATCACTTCGAACATCAAGGCGACGTCCTCGACGGTGCGGCCCAGCACGCCGTGCGTGCTCAGCCGGTTCCAGGCCGGCGGATAGGCGGGTTCGGGAATGCGCCCCGGCGTCGGGCGCAATCCGACAATGCCGCAGAAGCTGGCCGGCGTGCGGACGGAACCGCCGAAGTCGGTGCCATGGGCGAGGGCCACCATTCCTGTGGCAACGGCGACCGCCGAGCCGCCGCTCGAACCTCCGGAGGTGCGCGTCGGGTCGAACGGGTTGCAGGTCGGCCCGTTCATCCGGTTCGCGCATACCGCCCCGAAGCCGAATTCGGGCGTGGTCGTCTTGCCGATGATGATGGCGCCGGCCCTTCTCAAGCGCGCCACGCACAAATCGTCAACCGGGGGCACGTGGTCGGCGAAGCGCGCGCAGCCAAAGGTGGTTCGCAACCCCTTGGTTGCCGCCAGGTCCTTGATGGCAATCGGCACCCCGTGCAGCGGCCCCAGCCGGCGCCCGGCCGCCACCGAGCGGTCGGCGGCGGCGGCGTCGCTTTCAGCATCCCGGTTGACGGTTGCAAAGGCCTTCAGGGACCCGTCGAGGGCTTCGACCCGCGCCAGGCACTCAGCGACGAGCTCCGCCGAGCGGATCCGCTTTTCGCGGACCGCCGTGGCTGCCTCGACGGCTGTCCATTGCCAAGGCGCACGGCTCGTTCCAAGGGCATCCGCTTTCATCGCACCACCTCGCCGCCGCTCAGAACATCAGGTTCGGCAGCCACATCACCAGCCCCGGAAACCATATGATCACCGCCACCATCAGGAACATCGTCAGCAGGAAGGGGGTGATGCCATAGAAGACATCGGTCACCCGGCCGTGCCCGCGGACGCCGTGCACGACATAGAGGTTCATCCCCACCGGCGGCGTTACCAATGCCAGTTCCATCATCAGCACCAGGAAGATGCCGAACCATACCGGATCGATGCCCAGGTGAATGATCAGCGGGAAAACCACCGGGATGGTGCCGACCATCATGGAGAGGGTTTCCAGGAAGCAGCCCAGCACCAGGTAGAAGATGACGAGAAGCCAGACGGTCGTTGTGGGAGTGGCGCCCACCTCGGCGACGAATCGGGTCAATGCCTGCGGGATGCCGAGGATGCCGACGATGAAGTTCAGGAAGAAGGCGGCGATGATGATGAAAAGAATGAGAGCCGAGGTCCGCACCGTCGAAACGAAGGCTTCGTGAAGAACCTTGATCTTCAGATTGCCGTAGGCCGCCGCGAGCGCCGCCGACAGCAGGACACCAAGTGCCGCGGCCTCGCTGGGGGTTGCCCAGCCGAAATAGATGCTGCCCATGACGGCGACGAAGATCATCAGCGGCGGCACGAGGAAACGCAGGCGGGCCAGCTTGTCTCGCAGCGGCTTCTGATCCTCCTTCGAGTCACGCCCGGCCAGAGACGGCCAGATGACGCACATGACCAGAATGGTCGTCATGAACAGTACCGTAAGGGTCAGGCCTGGAATGATTCCGGCAATGAACAGTTTGCCGATGGAGGTTTTGGTCAGCGCCCCGTAGATGATCATGTTGACGCTGGGCGGAATCAGGATGCCGAGGGTCGCGCCGGCCGCGATGCTGCCAAGCGCGATGCGTTCATTGTACTGCCTCTTTTCGAGCTCCGGCAGGGCGACGGTTCCGATGGTCGCCGCCGTGGCGACCGACGAACCGGATACCGAGGCAAACAAGGCGCTGGCTCCGACATTGGAGTGAAGAAGGCCGCCGGGAAGATAGCTCAGCCAGTCGGACAGGCCGTCGTACATCCGATGGGTCACGCCGCTGCGCATGAGGAGTTCGCCCAGCAGGATGAACAACGGAATGGCGGTGAGGATGAAGTCGTTCATCACCGCCCACAAGGTGGTTCCGAAGACCAGGATCTGCGCGGGGCCCAAGTAGATCAAGGCGCCAAGAGCGGCGCTCAGGAACATCGCGGTCGCCACGTGCAATCCCACGAACATCATGCCGAGCATGATGAAGAAGCCGATGACGGCGCCGGTCACGTCGATCATCGTGGCGTCTCCTTCGTCTCACCGGGTGCCAGAACCCCGGTTTCCAGTTCGGCCGAGATTTCCTCTTTCAACGACGGGGGACCGTACCGGTGATTCAGCCGGTCCGGATCGGCAAACAACAGGACGGCGGCGTGCACCGCGAAGGCGGTAGCGATCACCGCGAACATCACCAGTCCGGCCACCCAGATCGACTGCGGAATCCACAGGGGGGTCTGCCAGGGCGTGCTGGCGAGACTGCCGAATTCGAGACTTTCGTCGAGCGTGGCCCAGGTCCGCCAGGCCATGAACCCGGCAAAGACCGCCGTGCAGGCCATGGCCAGCACGTTGAGAAGAGCGAGGCCCATGGGCGGCACATGGACCAGGAATACGTCGATACGCGTGTGGCTGCGCTGAATGAGCGCCAGCGAGAAACCGAACGCGGCGGTGATGGCCACGACATAGCCGCCCAGTTCGTCGGTGCCCTGCAATGAAAACCCGAAGAATTTGCGGGCGACGACATCGACGCCGATCAGGGCCGAAAGAATGAAACAGCCCCAGCCGCACAGAATGGCAAAGAATCGCGCGGTGGTCTCTATCGCACGCATGACGACCGCCTCCCTGAACATGTCGCTGATTTGGAAGGAAGAGACGCCGGCACCATCGCGGCGCCTCTTCCCCGTTGTTTTACACCCTAGCGAATAGTGTAGCCCGTTGCCTTACCGACGGACTTGTTCCATATCTCGGAGCACTCGGCATAGCCGGCATTGCAGGCCTGCTTCCAGGTTGGCAGGATCACTTCTTCGACCGCCTTTTTCAGGGTCGCGCGATCCTTGTCGGAAACCTCGACGGCGGTCATGTCAAACTTCTTGTAGGTCTTGCAGCTGGCTTGGCCGGTGTTGCAGGCGGTGCCGTCCTCGGTCAGTTCCTTGGTCATCGCCCAGTAGCGGTTCTCAAGATCCTTGAACGCGGCATCCAGGCCCTTCTGCTGCGCCGGCGTCAGCTTGTTCCACTTATCGAGGTTCATGAAGTGGGCGTTGACGGACCAGTTGATGCCGAGGGGGAAGAAGGTCTTGGCGACCTCCGGCCAGTTGCCCGTGTTGCCCGAGGTCGGCGAGGTGACGCCGCAGTCCGCCACGCCCCGCTGCAACGCGGGATATACCTCGGCAAACTGCAGGGTCACCGGCGTGGCACCCAGCGATTGCATAAGGGCCGCCATGGTCCGGGTGTAGACGCGGACCTTGAGGTTCTTGAAATCATCCAGTCCCTTGACGCCCGCCTTGCAGTAGAAGACCTGGGGGCCGAAGGGCCAGAGCGTCATGACCCGGGCGTTGAACTTGGCGGCGACCCGGTCTGTGAACGGCTTCCGATACGCCTCGACCACCGTCTTGATGTCCTCCAGCGTCGGCGCCACACCGATCAGGTCGATCCCTTCTAGGAACGGATCGTCCCTGGCGACCGGACCGATCGTCGACAAAACGATGTCAAAGGACCCGTTCTTGGCCATCCGCAGCGTATCCTGCATGTTCACGCTGACCACATCGAGCGGGTTGAAGTTGACCTTGAAGTCGGCCCCGCTCTTCTGCGAAAGGCTCTGGTAGAACTCCTTTTCGAGGGCAATGTGGTGCTCGTGCGTGGACACGATGCCGATGACGTTGAGTGCAACGGTTTCCGCCGCCGCGGGAAAAGCGACGCAGCCCGCGAGGCCGGCTGCGATCGTCATTCGGGTACGAAGTCTTGCCATCATGATCTCCTGTTTCCACACCTGTTTTGTCGTTCTCATTCGGCGAAAATCCGCCTTGCATTGTTGTTCTTGCCCACCGGTCGGCGGGTATGGCGGGCAGGCTCCATCGAGCCGTTGCGCCTTCAGTCGTTTCAGTCCAGGAAGGCCAGTGCCCGCACGGGCGATCCCGAGGCCCCCTTCAACTTCAGGGGGACGCCCTCGAAATGGAACTCGCCGACGCCGATCAGTTCCTCAAGGTTGACCAGCCACTCGTAGTGGGTGATCCCCAGGTCGCGGCAGGCGCGATGGTTCGCGAACGTCTTTTCCGTCGGCCGATCGGTCGAGGGTCCCTCGACCCCGTGCAGCTTCGATCCGTGGTCAGCCAGCCATTTGGTGGCCTCCCAGGTGACCGCCGCATTGTTGTAGGCGATGGATTCGCGCGGCCAATGGCGCTTGTGAAGGCCGGTGCACAAAAGGACGATGTGGCCGTCCACCTTGACGCCGGACTGCTTCTCGGCAGCTTCCATTTCCGCCACATCGATCGTGCCGAGGTCCGGAATGTGCCGCAGGTCGAAGCACACCGCCTTGCCCATGAACATCTCGATCGGCATCTCGTCGACCGGCAGGCCATCCGGCTTGACGTGCAGGAACGCATCCACATGCGTGCCCGTATGGTCGAGCATGCTCAGAAACGTGGTCGAATAGGTTTGAGGATCTTCCGGCGTGCCCTGCCCGTACTTCTTCGAAGACTCGTGGGTCGTGTGCGGAATCAGAACCGGCTTCACCAGGTTCTTGTGGCTGACCATGTTGTCCTCGATGGCGAGGGTCAGATCGACAATGCGGGTCATGGGGCTCACTCCTCTTAACCGTCGCAGCCCTGAAACCGGCTTTGGGGCTGCCGCATTCCATACACTGCTTACAAAAACTGCTCTCTGGTCGTCTTTTTCGTGGACAATAAGAACATAACTTGTATACGATCACAAGACCGAACTTCGGAAATATGTCGACGCAACAGGTTGGCCCGACTGCCCGGAGAAGACGGCTTGGAAGGTGCGCGTGATGAGATCGCAAGGGGATGAAGCTATGAAAACGACGAAACCCATGCCGAAGATCCGGTATCTGGGGTGGTCGTCTGTGATCCTTGAGGCCGAGCACGGAGACTTGGTCTTCGATCCGTTCTTCCGGCCCTACTGCGGTGCCGATTTCTCGACCCTGGAAGATTTTTCCAATGCGAAGGTCATCTGCGTGTCGCACGGCCACCAGGACCATTACCTGGACACCCCGGCGGTCACCGGGCGCACGGGCGCGCCCGTGGTGTCTTCGCAGGAGGTGTGCGACCATCTGCACAATCATTACAAGGTGCCTCGCGACAAACTTGTCCCGATCCGGCCGTTCGAAACCAAAGCCGTTGCCGGCCTCGAGATCACGGCGTTCGAATGGCGGCATCGCGACGTCAGCTATGCCCAGGGCGTGTTCGGCGGTGGCGTGTTGCACGGCATCAAATGGGCGTGGACGGCGCTCACCAAGGTGCCCTCCTTCTCGCCCTGTCTGGGGTTCCACGTCAGGATGCCCGGATATCAGACGGTCACCAACTACAGTGAGGGTTTCACGCAGAATCTGGATCTCGACCAAGCAAGGAACGTTGCGGCGCGGTTTGAAACAGACGTCCTCGTCGCCGGGGCGAACTGCGCTTTCGAGAAGTTCGTATCGGAGGGAGCGGCCGTGTTCCGGCCATCGACGGTGATGCTCTATCACCCGCATGAAAAGCTTTTCGAGAAAATCAACGTCGACTCCGCCACCCCAGAGGCCTTCGTCAGTGCCGTCAAACGACTCCTACCGGCTACCGAAGTGTTGTATGCAGAGCCCGGCTTCTCGACGGTCGGCTGACCGGCTCGAGTCTGGGATGACGTCGTTCTGGAGGTGAAATGGCGCGGCAAAGCATCATGAAGATGAGGCGATCCGCAGTTGCGGATGGGCGCGTTGCCAACTCGTCCGAGGAAGACTCCTCGAACAGTTCGGATGCGATCTACGAACGCATTTTTCATGCCATCGTCGATCATCGGCTGCTGCCCGGCACCAAGCTAGGCGAGGACAAGCTGGCCGACGCCCTACAAACCACGCGCGCGCGGGTGCGCGAGGCTCTCAACAGGCTGGCCCACGAGAAGATCGTCGTCACCTACCCCCATCGAGGGGCATTCGTGGCCGAGCCGTCGATCGAGGAAGCGCACGAAATCCTCGGGGCGCGGCGGGTGATCGAGATGGCCACCGTCGCTCGGCTGGCGCGGACGGCCACGGCCGAACAGATCCGTGACTTGGAGACCTGTGTCGCCCGCGAACAGGACGCGTGGACCTCGGGCCAACGCAAGACGGCCATCATGCTGTCGCGCTCGTTCCACTTCATGATCGCCGACCTGGCGGGCAATGCGGTTCTTTCCGAGTTGTTGCGCAACGTTGTCTCACGGATGTCCCTGGCGATCGCCCTTTATGATCGCCCCGGCCGCGGCGACTGTTTCTTCGGCGAACATCTCGGCCTGGTGAACGCCATCAAGGCCCACAATCCCGAAGAGGCGGCAGAGATCATGACGCGGCACTTCGATCACATGGAGGACCAGCTCAACATGATCGAAGATCCCGCCGAGACCCGGGACCTTGTCGACGTTTTCAAGGCCGACAAATGAGAGGCGGGGCGCCTGCCCTGGCATTCCATCCTCAAGAGGATCGCTCGTGACATACCCCCGCGACATGATCGGCTATGGCCAGACGCCCCCCCATCCCCGGTGGCCGGGAGAGGCGCGGATCGCCTTGCAGTTCGTGGTCAACTACGAGGAAGGTGCCGAGAACTGCATCCTCCACGGCGATGCCCATTCCGAGACCCTGAATTCCGACAATGTGGGAATCGCCCCCCGCCAGGGAGAGCGCGACCTGGTCACCGAATCCTTCTATGAGTACGGCAGCCGGGCCGGGTATTGGCGCTTGATGCGCCTATTTAACGAACGCGGGATAAAGACGACAGTTTTCGCGATCGGCATGGCGATCGATCGGACACCCGACGTCGGCCGTTACGCGGTGGCGACCGGCCACGAAATCTGCTGTCACGGTTGGCGTTGGGTCGATTACCGCCGCATTCCCGAAGCCGAGGAACGCGACCACATCGGGCGCGCCGTGAAAGCCATCGAGCAGGCCGCCGGGTCAACGCCGGTCGGCTGGTATACCGGGCGCATCAGCGAACGGACCCGCAGTCTGGTCGCGGCCCACGGGCAGTTCATCTATGATTCCGACGCCTACAACGACGACCTGCCCTACTGGGTGCGCGTAGGCGGCAAGCCTTGGCTGGTCATCCCCTACGCCTTCGATACCAACGATATGCGTTTCGCGTCCGCCCCCGGCTTCAACACCGGCCAGCAGTTCTTCGAACACCTGCGGGACAGCTTCGACTTCCTCTATCGGGAGGGGGCGACGTCACCCAAGATGATGTCGGTCGGGCTCCATTGCCGGCTGGCCGGGCGACCGGGCCGGGCCGCCGCTCTCGAGCGGTTTCTCGATCATGCCCTGGCGCACGAGGGGGTGTGGATCTGCCGGCGGGACGAAATCGCCCGCCACTGGTTCACCCACCACGCACCCGAAGCGACCACGGCCGGCTGACCGTCCTTCGCCGGATCGCGTTCTCCGCGGAAAATGCCCTAGCTGATGTCCGCCGGCCGCTTGCGGCACAGGAACCCGCTGAGAGCGTCACCCAGGTCTACGGGGTTGCGGACAAGTGGCAGCGCATAGCTGCCGACCGTCGGTTTGCGTGCGCCGAGCCGGACCAGCAGCTCGGCCTGAAGGATGCCGCAGGCAACGCCGTCGACGATCGGAACCGGCAACGCGTCCTTTAGGCTGCGGCCCATGCCGGCGGCCACGGCGCCGACGGCGACGACCACTTCCACGCGGTCTCTTTCGACCAGCACTTGGGCCGCCCGTAGGAGAGAAGTCTCGCACGCGTCGCGAGCGACGGCCGCGACGGCCGGCGCCATCTCGACGATTTCAATGCCGGCCAGACGGTCCCGCAGTCCATACGAAACCACCAAGGCCTCATAGACAGGCGCCAAACGGCGATCGAAGGAGACCAGCCCCAGGCGGTCGCCGAGCATGCAGGCGGTCAGCAGGCTGGCCTCGGTCATCCCCACCACCGGCACCTCCGCCGCCTCACGCACCGCGTCCAGGGCCGTGTCCAGCGAAACCGCGATGAGGATGGCATCCATTCCCGCACCCTGCCGCGCCACTGCATCGAGAACGGCGTGCTGGGCAATGGCATTCTCGCTCCTGGAGCCAATGACGTGGGCGCCGAACCGGCCCTTCACGACGACGATCTCGGTCCCGTTCGACGCGCTGGCCTCGGCTTCAGCGCGCAGCACCGCCGTCACCTCGTCAGAGGTATTGCCGTTGACGACCAAGATCTTCATTCCCGCGCTCCCGCCATATCGGGGCACCGCGTGCCCGTCGTTCGCCGCCACGTCAGCTCGGCATGGTTATATTGTTGACAAAAACTGAATTAATTGTCCACAATAATAAGGGGACTGGCAAACAAAATCGGAGGCCCGGCGTGAGCGCATTGGAGTATGACTTCGAGTCCCTGTCCAAGGAGAAGCGCTACAAGTTGCTGTGCGGCTTCGTCGCGCCGCGTCCCATCGCGCTGGTCACGACGGCTTCCACCGAAGGCGTCGGCAATGCGGCGCCGTTCAGCTTCTTCAATGTTTTTGGCGACGAACCGCCGATCCTCATCCTCGGCATCCAGGCCAAACCGGACGGAACGCCGAAGGACACGACGGCCAACATTCGGGCGACCGGGGAATTTGTGGTGCACCTGGTCGATGGAGCCATGGCCCGGCAAATGGTTGACTGCGCCATCGACTTTCCAACCGGCGTCAACGAGATCACCGCCACCGGGCTGACTGCCGTGCCCAGCCGGAAAGTGCGCCCCATGCGGATTGTCGAGGCGCCGGCGGCCCTGGAATGCCGGCTGACCCAATCCATAGAATATCCCGGACGCTCCATCTTCGTCGGGCAGGTCCTCAACATGTGGGTGCGCGACGACTGCATTGACCCGTCCTCGCTTCACGTGTTGCCGGAAACTTACCATCCGCTGGCCCGATTGCATGCCGACTGCTACCTCGTCGCCGACAACCTCTTCGAGCTCAAGAAGCAACCGCTTGAAAACTTCCGCGCGCGGAGCAAGGAGTCGGAGGTCCTTGTTTAGGTGGTTCCGCGTTTGAGTCGGTTGCATAGCTACGCCGGCTGGTCTAGGTCAGCCGCTGCGGACGCTCCTATGAAGAAAGCGGCCGCTTTGCGTGTTCCGCGCTACGCATTGCTGCCCTTTCTCGGCTGAAACTCCAGCTTCACATCGGCCAAGCCAAGTATTGGATCCCTACCGCTTCGCCGGCTGCGAAACGTCGTCGAGCGAGGTGATAAGGTCGTCGATCTGCCGCAGGCGGTCGATGCCGTTCGGCCCCTGCGCTTCGATCAGCGCCCAGGCCAGGTAGTTGATGACGGTGATGGCCGCCGTGAACGACGAGAAGGGCGCTGGGCACTTGCTGTGGCAGCGCAGCACCACGTCGGCGTACTTGGCGCTCATCGTTGCGCTCATGTCGGTGAGCAGAACCGTGCCGACGCCCATCGCCTGCGCCGTCTGCAGAAGACGTGCCAGAATCTTGGGGCGCCGGCGAAAGCCGATGGCGAACATCAGGTCGCCGGAGGATAGAGAAGCGACCTCCTCGCCCCAGCTGGCACCGCCGACCGGCATCGCCTGGACGTCGGCTCGTGCGAAGCCCAGATAGTGGCGTGCCAGATGGGCCAAGCCGAAGCTATTCCTGAGGCCAACGATGCGAATGCGCGCCGCCTCGTTCATCATGCGCACCGCCTTCTCCAAATCTGCCGCCGACAGGGAATCCATGGTCATCTTGAGGTTGGCGACGTCGGCCTGCACAACCCCCTGGAGCGAGGCGCCGGGCACATCCTCACCGTTTTGCCCCTCGACCACGGCAAGCGGCGAGCCCCAATAGCGGGCATTGCGCACCTCGCGCTTGGCCTCGTCGAAGGTGCTATAACCCAGGCTTTTGAACAGCCGGGCCGCCGTAGCCTTGGACACCCCGGCGTGACTGGCCAGCTCGGTCGCCGTGTAGCTTGGCAGATCCCGCTGATGTTCCAGCACCACGTCGGCCAGCCGCCGCTCGCTGCGCGAGAGGTTGTCGTAGTGGTCGTAGATGCGCGTCTCGATAGGCTTCATGGCCGCTCCCGTCGT
The DNA here is from genome assembly GCF_026163695.1 of Shumkonia mesophila. Lineage (NCBI taxonomy): Bacteria > Pseudomonadati > Pseudomonadota > Alphaproteobacteria > Rhodospirillales > Shumkoniaceae > Shumkonia > Shumkonia mesophila. Next base: position 39,838 of record NZ_JAOTID010000019.1, read on the forward strand.
TGCAGAGGGCAGCTAAGCCGAAGCGCCCCCCCGTGTCCAGAGCCGACCGGCCGGAGCCGCCCCGCCCTTAGGCGGTCGCCGCCCGGGGCGCGCTCTCCCGTCGACCGCGGGACCATGCCGGGGGAAGGCTGGTCAGCGGGTCGGGATGCGCGCCCCGGTCGACTCGTCGAACCACACGACGTCGGCGGCCCGATAGTCGAGCGAGCACCGATCGTCGATGTCGATCTTCGGGCTGCCGGGAATCGTCGCCAACACCAAGTCGTGTTCCAGCAGCCGGGATGTGCAGGTACCGTTGCCAGAGATCAGCCGGCAACCCACGATAGTTTCCGCCCCCAGCCTCTCGACCATCGCCACCTGGGCCGAAATCGGCCCGCCCCCCGCGGCGCGGAATTGCAGTTTTTCAGGCCTGATGCCGAACAGCAGGCGCGGGGCGTCGGGCACGCCGCCGTCATGATCCCAGGCCAGGCCGCTGGCGACCGTGACTCGGCCTGCCTGATGGGAAACGGGCACCAGGTTCATCGGCGGCGCCCCGACGAAGCGGGCGACGAAGGTGTTGGCCGGTTCGTCATAGATGGCCTGAGGCGCGTCAATCTGCTGCACGACGCCGTTGTTCATCACGATGATGCGGGTCGCCATGGTCAACGCCTCGACTTGGTCGTGCGTCACGTAAATGAACGTCTTTCCGACCTTGCGATGCAGCGCTGAAATCTCGGCTCGCATCTGGCTGCGCAGCTTGGCGTCGAGGTTGGAAAGCGGTTCGTCCAGGAGATAGAGCGACGGATCACGCACCAGGGCGCGGGCCAGGGCGACTCGTTGGCGCTGGCCACCGGAAAGGCTGGCCGGGCGGCGCTCCATGAACTTCTCAAGCTCAAGCTGGTGGGCGATGTTTTCCGTGCGCCCGGCGATGTCCGGGCTTTTCATGAGGTGCCGGCGCGCGATCGAATTGACGATCGGCAGGTGGTACCACTTCTTGAAGGCGTCCATCACGAGCGGAAAGGCGATGTTGGCGCGAACCGTCATGTGCGGGTAAAGCGCGTAGGTCTGGAAGACGAAGGCGACCCCACGCCGCCGGGGTTCCCACGAATGCACCACCTCACCGTCGAAGCGCAGTTCGCCCGCGGTGATCGGAGTGAGCCCGGCAATCATCCGCAGGAGAGTCGACTTGCCGCAGCCGGATGGCCCCAGCAGCACTACGAACTCGCCATCGTAGATCGTTGCATTGAACGAATCGATCACCCGGTTGTCGCCGAACGACTTGCAGACGTTGTTGAAAGTGAGTTTCGGCATGGGCTTATCCCTTCACGGCGCCGGCGGTGAGCCCGGATACGATCGTGCGCTGGATGAGCAGGAAGAACACGATGGCCGGCAGGCTGAAGATGAGCGCCGCCCCCATGACCGCCGACAGCGGAGTTTCGTACTGGCCAATGAACGAGGCGAGGCCCACGCTGGCCGGCCACAGCGTTCGGTCCAAGAGGAACGTCGTCGCGAACAGGAACTCATTCCAGCCGGCGAAGAAGGCCATCACGGCGGCGGCGGCCAGGCTCGGCATGATGAGCGGCAGAATGATCATGGTGAGGATGCCAATGCGCGGGCAGTTGTCGATGATGGCCGATTCCTCGATTTCGTAAGGGATGGCGTCGATGGCGTTCTTGATGATGAAAGCAGCCACCGGTAGCGAGAAACCGACGTTGGCGAGTATCAGGCCGGTCAGATTGTTGAGCAGTCCCATGGTGATGAACATGGCATAGAGGGGCACCACGATGAGGGCCTCGGGCAGCACCTGGGTCATGAACAACAAAAATCCGATCGCTCCGCGCCCCTGGAAGCGGAAGCGGCTGAGCGCATAGCCCATGAGCGATCCGAGCAGGAGGCTCAAGACCGTCGTTCCGGTGGCGATCACGCCGGTGTTGAACAGCCAGCGGCCGATCGGCACCTTGCCCAAATCGGTGACCAGGGCCGGAAGGTGCCGGAACTGCGGCCAGGGAACCTGCCCGGTGTTGAACAGCTCCGAGGTGGTGGACAGTGCCGTGCAGGCCATCCAGTAGATTGGAAAGCCGGCGAAGGCGACCAGCCCGGCGATCAACAGATAGCGCAGGATGCGCAAGGCTATCGTCGTTCCGCTCATTATTGGGTCATCCACTTCATGCGCCGTTGTTCGACCAGGTAGTGCAAGGCCGCGACCAGAAGAGCGAGAACCAGCCCGACGGCGCCGTAGGCCCCGGCCATTCCCAGTTCGTAGTTCTCGAAGGCGACCTGGCGCAGCGTGACGACGAGCGTGCTGGTGCTGTCCAGCGGGCCGCCGCCGGTCAGCAGATAGATCAGCTCAAAACGGCGGATCGACCACACGGCGACCAGCAGCGCCACCAGTTGGACGGCCGGGCGGATGTGCGGAAAGGTGACGGCCCGAAACACGCTGAGCGGATCGGCCCCGTCGATGCGCGCAGCCTCGCACACTTCCTCCGGAACGGACTGCAAGGCGGCCAGCACGACCAGCATGACGAAAGGCGCCACGTGCCAGACAGTGACGGCGAAGATCGAGGCGAGCGCGAAGTCCGTGCTGGTCAGCCAGGGTATCCGCCCCAGCCCGATTGCCATGGCGATCTCGTTGAAGACGCCGGATTGCCCGTTGTACATCCACAGCCAGATGAGCGTGGAAGCGACGTTGGGCACCGCCCAGCCAAACAGCAGGATGGCGCGGGCGACCGGCCGGCCGCAGAATGGGCGGTTGATCGCCAGCGCCGAAATCAGGCCGATCGTCACTCCCAGCATCACAGAGCCGATCGTGTAATAGAGGGTGACCTTGAGGGCGCTGTAGAAACTGGGGTCGGAGAGCAGGCACTCGTAGTTCTGAAGGCCTATGAAGCGGCCGACGTTGGGGTTGGTGAGCTGGGTATCGGTCAGGCTCATCCACAGCTGCCGGGCCAACGGCCAGAACATTAGAACCCCGAGGTAAATAAGCGGGGGGAGGACGAAGGCGTAGGGGATGATCGTTGCTCCCCAACGGCGGCGCAGTGTGGCCAGGCCGATTTGCATTGCGTCCTCCCTCCTTCAGTTTTTTTAGCCTCGACGGGCGAACTTGGCGTCGATCTGTTTTTGGGCTCTCGCCAGGGATTCCTTGGGCGGCGTGCCGGCAATCAGCACGCGCTCGACCGCCTCCATCACCACCCGCATGATCTGCGCGGTTTCGACCTCGTAGCCCGGAATGAGAGTACTGCGCGAGGTGGAGGCCAACTCGGCGAATGTCGTCGCCCATGGATGGGCGGCCAGGAACTCCTTGGTGACCGGGACGTCGGTGGCCAGCGCATCGGGACCGGAAACATCCCGCAGCGCCTGCTGACCCTTCGGGCCGACCAGCCAGGCCAGGAACTTCATGGCCTCCGCCTGTTGCTTGCTGTGCTTGCTCACCGAGATGAAGATCTGTTGGTGGGCTCCGGGAAGCTTGAAGGGAAGGGGCGCCGCCACCAGATCGGCCGATTGCAGCGCACCGCCCGAGGCGATGTTCAAGGCGCTGCCGCTGTTGTCGATGCAGAAGACGCCCTTGTTCTCCTTGAAGCGACTGCGCTGCGTCGTCATGTCGTCGCCGATGGGGACAATCCCGGCGTCGTATACGGCCTTGAAGGCGGCGATCGCGGCGGCCGCCTCCGGGGTATCGATGGTGAGTTTCCCATCGCTGCCGACCCAGTTGACCCCATAGCCGTAGGCCCAGCTTTGGAAGTCCTTGAACCAGTTGGAGACTTCGGCCATCTGGTGGCGCGTGGCCAGCCCGATCGCGCCCGTCGCCTTGCTGACGGCCTTGGCCGACTTGATGAGGCCGGCAACGTCGGTGGGCACTTTGGCGCCGGCGGCATCGATCAGCTTCTTGTTATAGAGCAGCGCATAGACGGCGCGTTGCCATGCGATGCCCAGACGCTGGCTTTTGACCATGCCGTCGTCGTTGGTGTTGTTGAGCTTGACTCCCTCGACAGCCTTGTCCAGGGGAACCAGGAAGCCGGCCCCGGCCAGCGCATAGAAGAGCGAGTCCTGGAGGATGGCGATATCCGGGCCCTGCCCCGCCCCGATCTCGGTCGTCAGCTTGTCGGCATAGGCGGATGTGGGAATGGCCTCCTGCTCAAGTTTAACGTGGGGCGCCACATCTTGGTATTTCAGCACGGCTTCCCACAGAGACTTACCACGCAGGGCGTCCAGCCACTGCGCGTTCGAGATCACGAGGGTGACCGGAGCGTCGGCGGCGAGGGTTTCGCCCGGGCGGCCGGCGATGGCAACGGCGATGGCGATCACCGCCGTGGCGATAGCGAATGATCGTCTATGCATGCGAGCGAACATTTTAGGGACCCCTTTCTTCAGATGGCGAACTCGACACGATGGCGAGGCGCAAAGCCCTTTAACCTCTCGTACCCCGCCGGTTGACGGCAGGCCGCGGGCGGCGGACCGAAGACCTTCGAACACAGGGGGCCGCCGTGCTCATCCCGAATCCCGCAGAATCTGCTTGTTGATGCTCAAAGTTTCCTGTCTCGGTTTTCTCCTTGCCTCCTATTGACCACCCCTGTCAGGCGCGAACCCGATGAGGTTCGAGCGGCGTGTGGCAGCTCAGGTTTTCGGCGCCGTCGGCGGTGACCAGCACGCACTCGCCGACGTTGCATCCAGCCTCTAGCGGCTGGAGCCATTGGGAGTGCAGCACGAAGGTCATTCCCTCTTCGAGGCGATCGTAGTTGTGTGATGAGAGGTTGTAGGTCGGCATCGCCGGCATGCCGACCGAGTGGCCAATGTTCGGGTTGTGGGGGCCGTGGGTGGCCGGATAGACATGCATCAGCCGGCGGCCCTGCCGTTCCCAGTCCTCGTCGGGCACGTATTGGGTCTTGAACGGCCTGGGCGAACCGTCGGGCATGGCCTCCCAATTGAATGGCATGGTTCTGGCCTCCGGCGAGTCGAGGTAGCCGCGCTCGATGAACGGCTCGAAGGAGGCGTTATTGACGTCCCTGGCCAGCACGCCCGGCTTGACCTTCACCAGCGCGCGCTTGACCCCCTCCACGCACATCTCCAGCACTTCCTCCTGCTTGGCGGTGATGCGCCCGACGGCAATCATCCGGGCGGTCTGGGCGTAGTAGCCGCGGTAGGTGACGTTGGAGATGTAAAGGTTGATGAGATCGCCGGACCTGACGACGTGGCCGTAGGGCTTGCCGCAAGCGGTGCCGTAGCGGTTGATGCCGATCTGGTAGCCGTCGCCGGTCTCGCCGCCGCGGGCCAGTTGGGCGTAGGAAAACGCGGCATAGATCTCGTGATCGGTGACGCCTGGCTTGGTGACGTGATAGGCGGCCTGAATGCCGATGTCGATGAGTTGTGCGGCGGCGCGGATCAGCGCCTGCTCGCCCAAGGAGCGGACCCGCTGGACGCGGTTGAGCATCCCGCTCTCGTTGGCAAACGCCGCCTTTGGCAGGATTTTCTGAAGCGCCGCCCAGTAGGGCGCCGAGGTGCGATCGCCGATCAGCGCGAAGCTGCCGGCCGCGAGCCCGAACCGCTCCAGCACGCCCGCGGTTGCTTGGGCGGTCTTGACGGCGGTGTTACCAGGACGATCGAGGTATTCGCGGCTCCACGGCGCCACCTGCCAGATCTCCTCGACCAGGACCGGCTCGCCGTAAGGGGGCAGCAAGACGGAGCTGCCGAAGAAGGTCAGCATGACCGGTGCCTTGTCGGCATCGGTGGGTACGACCAGCAGGCCTTCCCGCGACCAGTCGCACAGGTAGCGCAGATAGGAATTGGAGGCGTGGTACCAGCCGATGATGTCGGCATGCACGAGCAGCGCGTCGTAGCCGCCGACCACCGCCTCACGGCGGAGTCGCCGCAGGCGCTCTTCGTACTCCGACGCCGGCAGCGGATTGACCGGCTTGAACTCGAACGAAGGCTCAAAGCCATCGAGTAGGCGTTCGCATCGCAGGGTCCACGCTTCCGGAAGCTTTGAAGTCGCCTTGGCCGCCATTCTTTCTCTCCCGAACTGGTGTTGAGGCCATCAGTCTCTGACCAATGCGGGACCCATGTCAACAGTCTTGTAACGTACGTTTCATATCGTCATATATAAAAGTTTTTAAAAACAACGTTGTAGCTATTTATCGAAAATAACGTCCATCTTTTATTGACCACACATGAAACATAAGTTACGATTTTTCCACGATGTAGAATCCCGCTTCGGCGGCATGCAGTGGAGAGAGTGCAATGATAAAATCAGCCACAAACATCGTTTTCGGCATTGCGGCCATGGCAATTGCCGCTGCCGCCAGCTTGGCAACGCCGGCGAACGCACAGGAATTTCGGCTCCGGTTCGGGCTGACCTTCGCCCAGACCCACCCGATTTCGCAGGGCGCCGCACTCTTCAAGGAGCAGGTGGAAAAGGCGTCGCAAGGCCGCGTGTCGATCACTCTTTATCCGTCGGGCCAGCTGGGCAGCCAAAACACCCTTCAGGAAGCCGTCGTCAATGGGCTGCTCGATTTTGCCCAGACCAGCGCGTCATCCCTGGAAGCGATCTACAAGCCGGCGGTCGTTTTGGCCCTGCCCTTCGGATACCGCGACGACGCGCATTTCCGCGGCGTCATCAAGTCGGATCTCGGCAAGGATCTGTACGAGGACATGCGCAAGAAGATCAACGTGCGCATCCTCACCACCATCTTCCAGCCGGCAAGCCAGATGACCTCCAACAAGCCGGTCCGTAGCATTGCCGACTTCAAGGGCCTGCGCCTGAGGGTGCCGCCGGTCACCGTCTGGCAGGCGTTCTGGCGCCAGGCGGGCGTCAGCCCGACCCCCATCGACTTCGCCGAACTCTACACCAGCCTGCAGACGGGAATCGTCGATGCGCAGGAGAACCCTGTCGTCAACACCTATAACGGCAAGCTGCATGAGGTTCAGAAGTACCTGATCCTGACCAGCCATGTCCGCACCATCAACATGTTCATGGTCAGCGAAGACACCTTCAAGAAGATGTCCGCAGACATCCAGCAGGCCATGTTCCAGGCTGGAGAGGCGGCGGAACGCTTCATCAATGACGCATGGGCGGTTCAGGACAAAGAAGCCTTCGTGGCCATCAAGAAGGCGGGCATCGAGGTGATCTCCATCGACACCCAGCCCCTGAACCAAGTCGCCGAAGATTTCTACAAGAGCTACCTTCCGGCCGACATCTTTGCCCGTTACGAGAAGATGCGGGCCTGGGGGAAGTGATGGACGAGAACATCGGTCCGGGCGGCATCGCCGACCCCGGCACCATGCCGGGAACCGGACCATGGGAGAAACGGGCGATGGTCGCGGAAAACGCGGTCATCGCCCTGCTGATGGCAACGACCATGGCCATCGGGCTGGCCGGCGTCGTGATGCGTTACGTATTCAACGATCCACTCAGTTGGCCGGACGAGGTTAACCGCTATTTCCTGGTCGTGCTGACGTACCTCGGCGCCTACATCAATGTCCGTCGCAACGAAAACATCCGGGCGACATCCAACCTGACGGCGTTGCTCGGACCCAGGCTGCGGACCATCGCCGCGGCGCTGCTCGAATTGGCGACGGCTGCGTTCTGCGCCTACTTCGCCTTTCTTTCCTTCAGCGTCATATGGAAGCTGATCCACAAAACTCTGGTGTCCATTCCGACCGTGCCCGTTGCCGCGTTCAATGTTTTCGTTCCCGTCTTTCTGGTGGCGATGGCCGGGGTCGCCCTGTGGCGCTGCATGCTCCTGCTGTGGGCGGCCCGGACGGGCAGCGGAGGCCAAAAATGACCTTGATCCTCCTCATGATGGGGCTGTTCTTCGTGGGTGTCCCGGTGGCCTTCTCTCTGGGCATCGCCTCCGTCCTCAGCATCTTGTTCGATCCGCACGCCGCCAATCCGTTGTTCCTGCCATTGCGCATGATGGATGGGATCGCCTCTTTTGCCCTCCTCGCCATCCCGTTTTTCATCCTGACCGCCGAGTTGATGAACACGTCTGGCATTACCGACCGTCTATTCACGTTCGCGCAAACCCTGTTCGGCCACCTACGGGGCGGTCTCGGGCACGTCAACATCGTCGCCAGCATGATCTTCTCGGGCATGTCGGGTTCCGGCCCCGCCGACGTCGCCGGGCTTGGCCGGATCGAAATCAAGGCCATGCGCGAAGCCGGCTACGATGCTCCGTTTTCGGCGTCGGTCACCGCCGCTTCCGGCGTGATCGGTCCGATCATCCCGCCCAGCATTCCGCTCGTCGTCTATGGGGCGATCGCCGAAGAATCCATCGGCAAGCTGCTGCTAGCCGGGGCCATCCCTGGAACAGTCATGGGCCTTTCGATGATGCTGGTAGTGGCCTACCGCGCACACCAGCGGAACTATCCTTCGGAGCCTTTTCCCGGCCTCGTCGTCTTGGTCGTGTCGTTTGCCCGCGCCTTCCTTTCGCTGCTGACGCCGATCATCCTGATCGGCGGCATCATCGCAGGCATCTTCACGCCGACCGAGGCGGCGATCGTTGCCGCTACCTATGCCCTCGTACTGGCGGCCATCGTCTATCGCGAGATGTCGTTCGCCCACTTAGTGCGGGCCTTCGCGGTTGCCGGGCTCGAATCGGCCAAGGTGTTGTTCATCCTGTCGATGGCCTTCGTCGTCAGTTTCGTCATCACGTCGCAGAACGCGGCGGCGGAGATCGTGGCGGCCGTATCGACGATCGTGAGTGGGCCAATCGGCTTTTTGATCTTCACTAACGTCGTCTTTCTTGTGCTGGGTCTGGTTTTCGATCTGATGACGGCGATGCTTATCGTCGTTCCGCTCATGCTCGAAATGGCCAAGCATTTCGGAGTGGATCTTGTTCACTACGGGGTCGTCGTCGTGGTCAATCTTATGATCGGCGCCATCACGCCGCCCTACGGCGTAAACATGTTCATCGCCTGCGACATCGCGAAGATCAGCATGATCGAGTTCGCCAAGGAAAGCTGGCTGTTCTACGTCGTTCTCATCATCGTCTTGGGGTTCATCACCTTCATTCCGGAACTCTCGCTTTTTCTTCCGTCTCTCGTGGCGCTTTGACAAATTTCCATCGCTGGCCAGCCATGGCCGGTGACACGATCAGCCGCCGATCCGTGGCCCAAAAAAGACATTGCTCCCAAGTCGGACCTGTCCCCTGCACCGCAAGGCGCAGGGGACTCTTTTTTGGTCCCCGGGATCAAGGATGCCGAGACATCTTTCGGTGTCGCGATGACCGCAAAGCTGAGGACCGAGATGGACCCTGCCCGAATCTGAAAACGAGACACGACCAAAACCCACTGCTCTCTCTGACATTTCGGTCAGTAGCTTCGCTTTGCGCGTTCCGCGCAGCGGGTTCGTTCTCCGGCCCCCCGTTTGTCATCCGAATCGCAGTTGCCCAGACACCCTTTGAACTTCGGCAGCTCACGTCCGCGAGTTCCAAACTCGGGCGTGGGTGCTTGGTCCGGCAGATCCATCTGCCCACTGTATCCTCGGCCGACATTACCGGGAGAAGCGAAGCCAAACTCCTCAGTGCATATGACGTGGCAGGGCATCAATGATCGCCTCCGTCATGGACTCGGTGGTTCCCCTCCCCTTCAGATCGGGGGTGTGGTTTATCGGATCAGCCAGCGCATCGGCCACGGCCCGCTCGATAGCCTCGCCCCTTTTGGCTTCGCCATGGTGACGCAACAGCAGCGCCGCCGTCAGGATCTGCGAGACGGGGTTGGCGATCCCCTTGCCGGCGATGTCGGGTGCCGTGCCGTGCACTGGCTCGAAAAGGCAGACCCGGCGCCCAAAGGTGGCGCCGCCGCCAAGGCCAACGCTGCCGGCCACTGCCGAGGCGAGATCGGACATGATGTCGCCGTACTGGTTCGGCATGACCGCGACGTCAAAGGAGGTCGGCGGCTTTGTCACGTTGCCGAACGAAGAACGCGAAGAGCCTGCGGCCACCATACTCTCAGGCGGCCGCGACCGCCGTCCGCCATGTGTCCATGGCCGCCGCACGGAAGGCGCGGTGCGTTCGGGCGGATGTCAGGTGATGTTGGACGTTGAAGGTATTGTAGACGGCCGCGTGAGTGGAAAGAAATCTCTGGGCTGATCCCTGCCTTTTGAAACCCTGCATCTTGCGTTCTCGTCGTCGGGTTGGCTGATGCGAGTTCTCAGCCCGGTTGTTACGCCAACGACCACGCTGATGGTGCCTCCCTATCCCAAGGCCACGAGCCGCCGCCCCATATGAACGCAGGTCATCCGCTATCAGCCGCTCGGGAACGAAGCCGTGTTTCTTGAGGAGCTTGCGCATCAGTTTCAACGCAGCATGCTTATCCCGTTTCGCCTGTACCAGCATATCGAGAACCTCGCCTTCAGCGTCGACAGCCCGCCACAGGTAAACAATCCAGCCATCAATCTTGAGATATCACCTCGTCCGGATGCCAGGTCGCATGGGGCTTTGGTCTACGTTTACGCAAGTCCGCGGCGATCTGGGGTCCGAAATGGTCCACCCAGCACCGAATGGTCTCATAGGAAACCGCGATGCCACGTTCCGACAACAGATCTTCGACGTCGCGGAGACTCAGGGTGAACCGGAAATAAAGCCAGATTGCCCGGTGAATGATCTCAGGCGGGAACCGGTAGCCGCTGTAGCTGATTTTCGTCATCCACTTGGCTAACGAACCGCCGGACAGACTACAAGCCGACATACAACGTGACAATGCCTTGGAAAGCGCTCTGGCTGTGAGCGCCAGGACATGGATGTTGGAAGCGAAGAAGGCTTATCCCGCTGTCCCAGGTGACACAGGATATGGATCTCTGGATGATTCGGTGTAATTCAATTAAAAAGAGTAGTCTGTCGACTTAGAGGCGGAGGGTGGCTCCTCGATCAGATCGGCGATGCACCCCCCATCGAACGACCGATAGAGAATAAACTTGACTTCCAAGTGGGCGTGAGATACGTTGTATTACGAACAGATAAGCAGGAGACCGTGATGCCCGCAACAGCGATGATTCACGTGCGCGTGGATGAAGAGGTCAAGGCACAGGCGAGCGAGACACTGGCCTCGATGGGTTTGTCTGTGTCCGATGCGGTCAGGGTGTTCTTGAAGCGTGTCGTCGTGGAAAAGGCGATGCCGTTCGAAGTGCGGGTGCCGAATGCCGAAACCCGTGCGGCAATGGCGGAGGCCAATGCCATTGTTCGCAGCCGCGACGTTCGTTTTGCCACCGCCGAGGAGTTGTTTGATGGCCTCGAAAGCGGCGGCAAGCGATAAGCGGGCGGCCTTACCTCGGGCATCGGATCACACCAAAAGCTTCTTGCGGGATTGGGAGCGGTTGTCGCGGTCCGGTCGCTACAACATGAAGCATCTCAAGGAAGCGATGCTGCTCCTGATCGCCAACGACGGACCCCTGGGGCCGGAATGACTGGATCATCCCCTGAAGGGCGATTAGGCCAATCACCGCGAATGCCACATCGGTGGCGATTTCCTTTTGATTTATCGCCTTGATGACCAAGGTCAGCGCGACATGGTGGTGTTCGTCCGCGCCGGCACGCACGCCGACCTGTTTTGAGACTTAATTTTCAACCACTATCGGGGGGAACCCCTTTTCCCAAGGGATGAGGTCGGGGCGCCGATCCTCCGGGCCCGGTCCAGTCCCAACTGAGTAGACCTTCAGCTATGGCGCTCAGGCTGCCTCGCTACCTTGCAATGGCTCGCTGAGGTCATACGACCTTTTCGTGCATGCCCTTACCCTACATCTGGTATCCACCTGGGACAGCGGGATAAGCCTCAAGCGAAGGGATCGGGCATACGGACGATAAAGCCCGCCTCTTCCAGTCGGTCCAACAGACGAACAAGTACAATCGTATCCATGGCAAGGATGTCGGCAAGGGAGCCCTGATCGATGTCCCCATATCCTGCCCCTCAACGACGCGAGAAAGATCGACCACAATCCGAGAAACTTCGAGAAACGTCCGGCCAAAACTGCGAATCTTCGCACAATTTGGAGAAACGTGCGAACTGCATGGCAACAAGGAAAATCCCTGTGGAGGAGCAATCACTCCGGGTATTGCCTCGCCTAAGCAGCTCGCAGGCGCCATCAAGGCGCGCTGGGTTTGCGAACAGGCACATCAGCAACTCAAGGAGGAACTCGGCCTCGATCACTTCGAGGGGCGATCATGGACGGGCCTTCACCGACACGCGCTGATGACGATGATCGCCTACGCCTTCCTGCAATCTCACCGCCTCAAACAAGCGGCAGGGGGAAAAAAGAATCCCCGGCCCGCCGCCACAGCCAAGCCTTCCAGCCGTCCGCAGGCGATCCTAAACGCGTTCTCACAGCCGCCACCAATCCGATGCCCACACTGCCGTAGGCCCTTCTCTCCTAAAAATCTGCCAAAGTAGTGCTTCTGTAATGGGCCTTTGCTCGTCAAGTCCCTTCGAGTGATCATCGCGCCGCCAGGATCATGCTTCTATCCGTGGTCAGCACGAAGGCTGCCACACTATGCCATCAGATCCAGAGCCGACAGGTCAATCTAGGACGCGTGATTTGCCGAGGCTTTCACAGCACTACTCCCGACCTTGCCAAGCCCTCGTCCCGGCGACGGGACCTCGAAGGAGCAGAGCCTAACTAAGCTGGCCTGCTCCGCTTCCCTTGTTTCTCCTTCACGCGGTCACGATCTCCTTGCTCCAACGGAACGCGCTGGCGTCCACCCACATGCGATGGAGGACGGTGGCAAGCTTGCGGGCCAGCGCCACCTTCGCCCGTTTCATGCCACGCCGCTTCGCGACGTCCATCGCCCAGTGTTTCAGGGCGGAGAACCGCGTGGCGCGCGTCAGCATGATATGCGCTGCTTCATAGAGCGCGGTGCGCACCATGGCATCGCCAACCTTGGTGATACTGCCGTCGAAGTCTGTTTCGCCGGATTGATATTTCTTGGGCGTCAGTCCGAAGTACGCCCCAACGGTTCGCGATTTTGCAAATCGCCTCGGGTCATCGACCGCTGAGCGATACGTCAGGGCCACCAAAGCTCCGACCCCAGGCGCGCTCATCAGTCGTTGGCAGACAGGGTCGGCGCGAGCGATCTTCAGCATCTCGCGGTGCAGCCGAGTAAATTCTTGCCACAACGCGGCACGCGCCTCCAGCATCGCGCCGATGACCGTCTCGAGCATGTCATGGCCTTCGATGAGTTCGCGAATGCGGGCCTCGAAACGCCCCCGGCTCACCTCGCCAACCTTGAGCCCGTAACCGTGCAGGATTCCGCGGATGCTGAGCTCGACGTCGAGCAGCTTGGCCTGCAACAGCTTGCGGCCGACCAGCAGCGCCCGCACTGCCTGGGCGTCCGCGGACTTAGCATGCACGGGTCGGTACCAGCCCATGCGCAGCAACTGTGCGATCCCGCGAGCATCCTTGCGGTCCGTCTTCACGGTCATGGCCGACAGTGCCGCCTTCACATGCCGCGTTTCCAGCAACACCACGTCAAGGCCGGCGTCGACCAGACCCTCGCGCCGCCACTGCGACAGTGGTCCCGCCTCAAGGCCGACCCTGATTATCGGCAGCCCAAGATCGGCAAAATGCTGCAACAGCGCCTCGGGCTCGCTCGCCACTTTCGTCTCGCGCACGATCTTGCCCGATGAATCGGCCACGCAAACGCTGCTCTGTTCCAGCGACACATCAATTCCTGCATAATAGCCCATGGTTGTCCCTCGCTTGATGCTTGGGGCCGACACAATCGGACCTCGTCCAACATCATCACTCTGAGGGACAGCCGCCTTCCTGGCTATGCGAGGAGCGCCGGCCCATTACGGCATCTAAGTATCGTTTCCACCTCCGCCAGGGTCGGTGCGGCGTCCGAGGCGCCACGACGGGTGGTCGCCAAGGCGCCGCATCCGCAGGCGAAGCGGAGTGCGGTCGGCAGTTCATCGCCGCGAGCCAGGGCGTAGGCTAGGCCGCCATTGAAACAGTCTCCAGCCGCCACCGTGTCGATCGGCTTAACGGGAAAGGTTAGAATATGGCCTTCACCCTCTGGGGAGCGGAAATAGACGCCTGCGCCACCCATTTTAACGATCGCGATCTTGAGGCCGCGCTCGGCGAGGGCGGTCGCCGCCCGAGCGGCGGAAGACGCATCTTTAGGTCTGATGCCGACCAATGCCTCGGTTTCCGCTTCATTGGGCGTCATGGCGTCAACTGATGACCAGGCCGCCGCATCAAAGCCATGCGAGGGGGCCGGCGCCGGATCAAGGATGGCCACGGCGCCGCGAGACCGAAACCGGCGTGCAGCGGCCAACGAGGCATCCAGGGGGATCTCCAACTGAAGAAGCAGGACCTTCGCTTCCCCGAGCAGCGGCTCGAGCCGCTCGACGTCGCCCCTTTCCACCGCCATGTTGGCGCCGCCGACCACGGTGATGCAGTTTTCTGCGCTTTGATCGACGCCGATCACCGCAATACCGGTCGAGTGATCCGGATCTTGGTAGAGCGCACGCGTCCTAACACCCTTTTCGGCCAATCGCTGGCGCGCCAATGTCCCGAATGTGTCGATACCGGTTCGGCCGGCCAATTCCACCTGGGCCCCCAGCTGTGCCGCCGCAACCGCTTGGTTGGCGCCCTTGCCGCCCAGCGTGATGGCATAGCTGTCGCCGTGTACCGTCTCTCCCGGTCGTGGAAGACGTGTTGCATAGGCGCAAACATCGATGTTGGTGCTGCCGAAGACGACGATACTCATAAAGCTCTCCACAAAATCCAGCCGATGGATAGTTCACATCTAGCAGGCTGCTGAAAAACGATTTCGGCACCTTGCCAACGCAAGATTGATTCGTGGGCGCCGACACCGACGCAATAACGATTCAATGCGCCGATCACCTTGATTCGAAACTTGCGCCCCGTCGATCCGCATCGGACTTTTTCAGCAGCCTGCTAGATCCGACCCATTCCCGCAATCGCGCTCGATCGCCTAGTGACGGGATCTTGATTCGGTGGTCGGGAAGGCCTTCAGCCTCGTAAAGAATCTCGGCCGTATGCTTGTTCTTCGACTTGTGCTGTCGTTGATCTGGTGGCGGCAACTGGTTCGCGAGGCGGCGATTTGGTGCACGCTGTCACAAATGAAATATTGGCTGATCCTTTGGCTGATCCTTTTGGCCTTCGGAATTGCCGAGGGACCCCGGCGGGTCGGTGTCCGGATCCTTCATCCCCCCGCAGCCAAATGCGGGAGGATGAAGCGATGCGAGATGGCGCGAAGACGGCTACAGCAAATCCCCAAGCAACTTTTCCACCTTCTTCTTATTGGCGGCGTCGAGATCGCCCAGTGGCTTGCGAGGCAATCCGGCGTCGAGCCCCTGAACCGTCAGGGTATACTTGCAGATTTCCTGCCAGTGCGGCACACCAGCGACCTTGTCGTAGAAAAAGTAGTCGATGAAGGGCTGCATCTTGAATTGCTGAGCCAGCGCCTTGTCGACATTCTTTTCGACGAGGCAGATATCCATAAGCTCGCGGCAGGCCTTCGGTAGGATCGCCGGGAAACCGCTTAACCAACCATTGGCACCGGCCAGCAGCCCTTCCATCGCCGCGTAGTCGTGACCGTAGAAGATGTCGAGCTTATCGCCGCAGTGGAATTTTAGCTCATGGACACGGTTGGCGTCGCCATGGGCCGCCTTGACGGCGTTGATAACCCCCTCGTCTAAAAGGGTCTTGATCTCCAGGGGGGTGAGCTCATACCCCGTGAACCAAGGATTGTTGTAGACCATGATCGGGATGGAGAGATTGCGGCGAAGCTCGCGGAAGTGATTCATCACTGCTTTCTTGTGGGGGTTGAGGTAGTAAGGCAGAATGATCATCACCCCATCGGCGCCGTGGTCCTCGGCGAATTTGCTGAGGGTCACGGTGTGCATCGTGGGATAAACACCGGTACCGCAGAAGACAGGAACCTCCCCTGCAACAAAACTCAGCACATGCTCTATGATCGCCATCTGCTCGGTCATGTTCATGGTGATGTTTTCACCGGTGCTGCCGCAGATCGAGAGATTCTGCGCTCCCTGATCGATGAGCCAGCGCAGGTACTTTTCCATCTTGGATTTGCTGTAGCTCTGATCGCTGTTCCAGATTGTCATGCACGCAGGCATGAGGCCAACGGCCCTCTTCATCATTACTTCTCCTTTTGCGTTGAGTGGATCACCGAAAAATCCTAACGATCAACACCGCAGTACAATAACTGTACAATATATGTACTTCAGCTTTACTTTCGCTGTCTGCAGTTATCAAATTTAAAAACCAATTATTGCTCCCATATTGTGATGATGAAATTACACACGACATTCCACCCCCGGCGCAAAGGCGATCCGTTGCACCAGTACCCCTTCGCGGTGGGCGGAACGCTGTTGGCGGGCCGCCCACCGCCTCGGTGAGCCATCGGACCTAAGGCGCAACGCGCCCCCCGGCATTAGCCTCGGCGTCTTGCTACTTGCCGGGCTTTGCCCCAAAGCCGAGCGCGGTCATAACCTGTTGCGTCTGCAGCTCGTGCTGCTTGATGAAGGCTGCAAAATCCTTGGATCCCAGGTACTTGGTCCCGAAACCGCGATTCTTCATGCCACCCAGGAAGCCTTCGGACTCATAGGCCTTGTGGATCTGCTCATTGATCACGGAAATAAGCGTCGGATCCATCCCCGCCGGACCTGCAACGCCACGCCACGTGCCTCCGGAAACGGCTTTCCCCGTCACCTCTTCTGCCGTCGGGACGTTCGGATACTTCGCAAGACGTTCGTGGGCCAGAACCCCGACCGTCTTGACGAGCCCCGCATCGGCCAGGGCATCCGTTTCGGGAATCGAGCAGAGGACGACATCGATTCCGCCGGAAACCAGTTCCTGCAGTCCTGCCGCCGACCCTTGCGCTGGAATGAGATTGATCTTGGAAACATCGACGCCTTCGGCGAGCATCAAGGAAACGAACGGAATGTCCCAACTGGCGCTGCAGGTCCCGCCGCAGGAGATCCGCAGGCTGGCCGGATCCGCCTTCATCGCCCTGATGATGTCGCCCAGGGACTCGAACTTGGATTTAGTCGCGACATGGATTGCCGCAGGATCGACATTGATCAAGGCGATCGGCGTAAAGTTTTCGCTTGTGAAATTAGCTTGGCCGAGCACCTTGAACTGCGCGAAAGGCGAAAGTTGGCCCAGTGTATAGCCGTCCGGTGCCGCGGACGTATAGGTTGTGTAGCCAACAATGCCACCGCCCTGGGCTTGGTTGATGACGTTGAACGGCTGCCGCGTATTGGCTTCCAGACCGCGAGCCAACAGACGCATGGTATAGTCGCTGCCGCCGCCCGCTCCCGCCACGACGATCAGATTAACGGGTCGCTCTGGCCACTGCGCATAGGATACACCAGCAATCAGGGCGTTAAAGGCGATCCCGCAGAGGATCGACGTCATAAGGTTGTTCCGCATCTTCATTTTCTCCCCATTTTCCTATTGAGATTTATTTTGACGGAAAGACACATGTCGATGTTTAATTAAGTTGTAGATATGGATTTAAAAAACTATAGATTGATATATTTAGACATTGGCAAGATTTTTCATTACTGATTCCGTCTATGCTGTATCGCTTTCCCGTCTGTTCTCTGAAACAAGCACGGAGCCTCCCTCGGGGGCGTCGTGACGCGAGGCGAAGGCTTTCAGACCGACGGCCAGCAACCAGACACCGATCGTGAACACGCCGATCGTGCCGCCGATCGGCCGGGAAAAGAAAATCAGGAGATCGCCCTGCGACTTGAGCATGGTCGTCATGAAGGTCTGCTCGAGCAGCGGCCCGAGTATCAGGCCGAGGATCGCCGGAGCGAGAGGAATCGCGTTCGCTTCCATGAAGTAGCCGAGCATCCCGAAGACGGCTATCAGACCAACAGCAAAGAGCGTATTCTCCACCGAAAAGGCGCCGAGGATGCAGAAGAGCAGGATGACGGACGAAATGTGACTCGTCGGCAGTTTGAGGATAAGACCAAACCCGCGGATGCACAGTATGCCCAGCGGTATGATCAATATATTTGCGATAAAGAATATCGCAAAAATTGAATATATCACCTCCGGCCGATTCAAAAATAGTGTTGGGCCAGGATTAACACCCTTGATGAACATGACACTGATGACGATCGCCGTGATCGCGTCGCCAGGGATCCCGAAGACCGTTGCAGGAATGTAGGCGCCCCCGAGACTGGCATTGTTGGCCGCACTTGCCGACATGATGCGTTCGATCACCCCCTCTTCCTGTTGGCTTTGGCCGATGCGCGAAACCTTGCGAGCAAGGGCGTAGGAAATCCAGGCCGCGATATCGGATCCAGCGCCGGGTAGCGAGCCGACGACGGTGCCGATGAGACTACCTCGAAGAATGCCGACTTTATGCGACCAGACGAGAGGGCCGGCCGTCCGCACGATCGAGCCGATCCGTCCAGTTTCGCCACGGCCGCGAAAGTCGGAATTGGCATTGCGCATCAGTTCGGAAATCGCGAAAAGGCCTATCAGGATGGGGATAAGACCGAGCCCGCCCATCAGGTTGGTCGACCCGAAGGTAAAGCGGGGCATTCCCGAGACCGGGTCGAGGCCGACGGTTGCAAAAAAGAGCCCGAGAAGAAGTGAAGCCAAGCCTTTGAGCAGCGAGGGGCCGGCAACGAAGGCTGCACAACTGAGTCCAAGAACACCCAGCCAGAAATATTCCACGCTGGAGAAGGAAAGCGCAACACGAGCCAGCCACGGCGCCGCTAATGTCAGGACCAGCGCACTGAAAAGCCCTCCTGCCGCGGAAGCGAACAATCCGGCGCCCAGGGCCAAGGCGGATTTACCCGCCAATGTCAGACTGTAGGCATCATCCGTATAGGCGGCCGAGGCCGGCGTTCCAGGCATACGAAGCAACGCACCGGGAATATCTCCCGCAAAAATTGCCATGGCCGACGCCGTGATAATGGAGGCGATCGCCGGCAGCGGTTTCATGAAGATGATGAACGGAACCAGCAGGGCGGTCGCCATCAAAGCCGTGAGACCGGGAATGGCGCCGATCACCAATCCATAGACGGCGGAAATGATGATGACCGTCAGCAGATAAGGATCAGCCAGTTGTGACAGGACGGCAAACGGATCTACCACATGAACCATCCTGAAATGGGCATGAGGATCCCCCATGCCAGTGGCACATGAAGGAACGAAGCAAACGCCACGTTGACGACCAGGGCCACGCTGAACCCGACAGCAACGCTTTGACCGACGGAGACTCCACTCGTTTTCATAATCGCCGCGAGAAGGACAGTGGCGGTCGCCAGAAAGCCTAGAGGCTCGACCACGACCATGTAGAAGACGATGCCGAGCGGCAGAATCCAGAAGCGGATGAACTTCCTGAGAGAGCCGATCCAGTCAGGCGCAACCGCCAGCGGCTGTGTTCGAAAAGTGCGGACACTCCGGAGCGTGATGCCGGCGCCGACGAGCGTCAAACCGACACCAACAAGAAAGGGGAAGAATCCCGGTCCGTAGGTCAGATGGCGCGGCGGGGTGAGCGTTTGCGCATAGGCGGCAATGGAGGCGCCGACGCACAGAAGCACTATCCCGACAAACGCGTCGTGCACTTTCATGATCGCGCCCTGCAGTGCTACTTGGCGTAGCCGAGCGCTTTCATGACGCGCAGTGTCTCTTTTTCGTGCTGCGTCATGAGGGCGGCAAGTTCATCGGGCCCCATCCACTTCACGCCAAAATTGGCGGTCGCCATGGCGTTGCGGAATTCCTCCGAGCGCACGGCTCCGCGAACCGCCTTCTCCCAAACCTTAACGACTTCTGGAGGCAATCCGGCTGGCCCGGCCAACGCGCGCCATGTCCCCCCATCCACTGCATGCCCGACCGTTGCACCCGCCAGGGGCACATCTTCGAATCCAGGAACCGGAGAAGGGCTGAGAACCGCCAAAGCCCGAACGAGCCCCGCCTTCATGAGGGAGGAGGCCTCGGGCAGCGACACCGTCTGAAAATCAACGCCCTTGGAAGCAAGTTCCGTCAAACCGGTAGAGGCTCCTTGGCCAGGAATCCAGCCGATCTTCGCGACTTGGATGCCATAGTCGAGCATCATCGCCGCCACGGGCACGTCCCAAACACTGCCGCAACCACCACTGCAGTGAATCTTGTAGTTCGACGGAGCCGCCTTCAACGCTTCGAGCGCATCCTTGAGATTCTTAAAGGGAGAGTCCGCAGCAACCACCAGCGACGAGGAGTCGCCGTTGAAATTGGCAATGGGCGTGAAATCGGATGCAGAAAAGTGGGCCTGGCCTGTAAAGCTGTATCCCGCATAAGGGAACAGCAAACCGATGGTATAGCCATCCGGCTTGGCATTGATGAGCGTGGTCAACCCGACCACACCGCCGCCCTGCCCTTGGTTAATGATAGTGATCGGCTGATCGAGGAACGTTTCCAAGTCACGCGCCAGCAGCCGAGTGGTCGTATCGCCACCACCGCCAGCCGCCGCAGGCACGACAACAGTCAGAGGCCTTTGTGGAAATTCCTCGGCGTACGCCCCACTCCCGAATACCAGCGCAAGCAGTAGCGCAACGGCAAGACAATGCATTCGCCCCATCGAATAACCTCCCAACTTTCTACCAAGCTATCCGAAGGACTAAACCAACCCTCTCTCGCTGTCAATCCCGAATAGTGGAATTAAATGGCTAAATATATATGTTAATTCCTTAACCGCTCCAACCGAGCTTGCAAGAGATCTCATCCGCCGTCTGGATAATAGCCGGGGCCAAGCCTTGAATGCGGCTCAGCGGCATCCTGGCGCTGGGTCCGGAAACGCTCACGGAAGCAAACACCTGGCCGCGGGAATCGCGTATGGGAGCGCCGATGCAGCGCACTCCGATTTCGTTTTCCTCGTCATCGACGGCAAAGCCGCGCTGACGGGTCAACTCGAGGTCGGCCAATAACGCTTCCAAGGTCGAAAGCGTGTGCTCCGTGCGTGGTTCCAATCCTTCTTCAGCGACGATCCTCAAGATCAACTCTTGCTCCTGAAAAGCCAAAAACGCCTTACCGACGCCGGTGCAATACGTCGGAGCCGCTTCAATAGTCGTCAGTGTTGTCAGCCGCGTGCCACCCATCTCTTCGCGCTCGATGCAGGCCATCTGGCTGCCGTCAAACATATGAAGATGAACGATTTCGCCCGTCAGTTGATGCAGCGCCAAGACATAAGAATGCGCATGATGGTTCAAGTCCAGGTTGGCAATAACCACGCTGCCGAAGTAGAACATTTTGAGACCCAGGCGGTACGTTTGCCGACGCCCGTCCTGGTCAAGCAATCCGACATCGCGCAAAGAGGCAACAATACGGTGGATAGTCGTCCGCGGCAGGCTTGTTGCTTCCATAATCTCGGCGATGGAAAGCTGGCCACGCGCACGCGTGAAGCAACCGAGAACGGCAGCCATCTTGTAGAAGAGCTTTGCTCCGCCGTCGCGACTCGTGCTGGTATTCCTGTTGTCGGTCGAGGTCATTCCGGTCCTTAAGGTCGATGCTGGGAACGATTGCGCTAAGCGTTCACTGTTTCTCTCATGAGAGGCAAGGGGCCTGAAAGAGCGCAAATTACGGATGGATGTGGCCAAGTCATCTTGCACAATACAGCCTACCCCAAAACCGCCCCGTCATAAGAGGAATTTCGAAGCGTCATCGTCGCTTATTATTCCGCACTGCGAGATAAAAGCAAGATGAGCATGAGATTGCCGCAGAACCTCTCCGCCTAGCACTAGGCCGATTTTTGGAGAGACGAGCATTTTGGGGATTGAACTAACCCGCTGGCGCGGGAGGTAGGGTCGGCACCGGACGGAAGGTTTCCGGTTTGAGAGGATATCGGGTGTTGAAGCCCGACCTATCAGACAGGAGAAGCCCGATGGTGGAGATGAGCCCTCTGCGCCGGCGGATGATCGAGGGCATGACGGTCCGCAATCTGTCGCCGGCGACGCAACGGTCCTATGTTCACGCGATCTCGAAGTTCAGCCGCCATTTCAAGCGGTCGCCGAACCGGCTTGGTCTGGAGGACGTTCGCGCCTACCAAGTGCATCTCGTTTCGAAGGGCATCTCATGGCCGGGGCTGAACCAGACGGTATGTGCGCTGCGGTTCTTCTACGGCGTGACGCTGGGCCATGGGGAGATCCCGGAGTGGATCCCCTATGCGCGCGAGTCGCGTACGCTGCCGGTGGTGCTGAGCGCCGACGAGGTGGTGCGGTTTCTCGAAGCGGTACCGAGCCTGAAGACCCGCACTGCCTTGACGGCCGCCTATGCGGCGGGGCTGCGTACATCGGAGGCGGTCGGCCTCAGGATCGGCGATATCGACAGCCGGCGGATGGCGATCCGGGTCGAGCATGGCAAGGGCGGCAAGGACCGCTATGTCATGCTGTCGGCGCAACTGCTGCGGATTTTGCGCACCTACTGGCGACTGGCGCGGCCTAATGAGTGGCTGTTTCCCGGCCGCGACGGCAGCAGCCCGATCGATGTGCAGGTGCTCTATGCCGCCTGCCGCTCGGCCGCGGCGGCGGCGGGTCTCGGCAAGCGGGTAACGGTGCACACCCTGCGCCACAGCTTCGCCACCCACCTTCTCGAGAACGGCACCGACATCCGCATCATTCAGGTGCTGCTTGGCCACAACAACCCGATCTACGGCGGCGCCTACGCCTATGGTAGGACGGGATCTGCATCGGAATACGGGGCGACGACGGCTCGCTCACGCCGCCGCCGCAAGGCGCGCGAGGAATGGTTGGCGTTGATCCCGAAAGCTCATGAAGGCTACGTCAGTTGGGAGAGGGCGGAGGCGATCCGCAAGATGGTCAGCGACAATGTGCCTACGAGCCGGCATCACGGAGCACCCAAGCATGGTGATGCCCTGCTTGCCGGTCTTGTCCGCTGCCGGCGGTGCGGCCGCAAACTGACGGTCCGCTACACCGGAACCCGGCACGACATTCCCCGCTATTCCTGCTGGCGGGGTTTGCTCGACAATGGCGAGCCGCGGTGCATCGCCTTCGGTGGGCTGCGGGCCGACGACGCCATTGAGGAAGCGCTTTTCCAGGTCGTCGAACCGGGCGCCATTGCTGCCGCTGTCGAAGCCGCGGCACAAGCCGCCCACCGCCGTGATCAGGTTCGCGATGCGCTGATGCGCGATCTCGAGGCTGCCCACTACAGCGCCGATCGGGCATTCCGGCAATATGACGCCTCGGACCTCGAGAATTGGTTGGTTGCCGCGGAACTGGAGACGCGATGGAACCGCGCCCTTTCCCATGTCGACGGGATCGAGAGCCGGATTGTCGAGCATGATGCCGCGAAGCCGGAACCATCCTCTCTGTCGTTGCCGGACATCACCGCGCTCGGCGGAGACCTTCGGGCTGTCTGGTCGGCGCCGACAACGGATGCCAGGCTCAAGAAGCGCATCGTGCGCACCCTCATCCACGAGGTGATCGCCGATATCGATGATGAGGCATCCGAGATCGTGCTTCTGATCCATTGGATCGGTGGCGTGCATACCGAACGGCGCCTGCCGAAGCGGCGCCGAGGGCAGCGCAACAGTACTTCCCCCGATATCATCGCGGCCGTCCGG
The DNA here is from genome assembly GCF_026163695.1 of Shumkonia mesophila. NCBI lineage: Bacteria > Pseudomonadati > Pseudomonadota > Alphaproteobacteria > Rhodospirillales > Shumkoniaceae > Shumkonia > Shumkonia mesophila. The sequence goes on from NZ_JAOTID010000019.1 coordinate 63,366, forward strand.
CACTTGGTGCTCATTGCCAATGATGATCTGATTGCCGGCATCCTCAACCGAAACGGCCTGGTGACCGGACACGGCAATCGCTGGACACGCGAACGGGTCACCGCGCTCCGGTCACACCACAAAATCCGCGTCTTCCGCCCACAGGCAAGCGTCAGGAACCAGTGGGCGTTCAAACACTCCGCCCGGAGCTTGCTGTTGAAGGCTTCGATGTAGCCATTGTCGGTCGGCTTGCCTGGCCGTGAGAAGTCCAGCGTCACGTCGTTGGCATAGGCCCAGAGATCAAGGTCGCGGGAGACGAATTCGCTGCCGTTGTCGACCCGGGTCGTCTTCGGATAGCCGATCTGCGCACATACCCGCTCCAAGGTCTGCACCACGTCCTCTCCGCGATAGGTGAACCGCGGATCCGTGGCCGGGCAGTAGCGTGAATGGGTATCGACGACGGTCAGGATACGCAGCTTCCTTCCTGTCGCCAGTTGGTCGTGGACAAAGTCCATCGCCCAGACATCGTTCGGCCCGACAGCCTCCTGCCGATCCTCCCGCAACTTCGCCTTCACGCGCCGCTTGGGGTACTTGTTGGTGACGCCGTTCTCGGTGCGGCAGAAGCGCAGGGCGTCGAGGGCCGGATGCTCGCCGACCACCAGGCCGCCGGGCACGTTGCAGCCCTTGTCAACGATCACCTTCTTGAGGACGCAGTGGCGGTTGAGACTGACGTCCGGGAGGATCACCGAATCCTCCACCAGCGCGAAGGAGTGCACGCGCACGTTGGTCGACAGCAGCGACCGTCGAACCGTTGCCCCCGAGATGATGCAGCCCGCCGACACCAGCGACTGCACCGCCATGCCGCGGCGCAGGTCGTCGTCGAAGACGAACTTCGCCGGCGCGCGCTGGGCCTGGTAGGTCCAGATCGGCCACAGGGGATCGTAAAGATTGAGCGACGGGTTGACCGTGGTGAGGTCCAGGTTGGCCTCCCAGTAGGCGTCCACCGTGCCGACGTCGCGCCAGTAGGGTTCTCCCACGCCGTTGTCGGAGGTCGACATGATGCTGCTGTTGCGCAGCCGGTGGGCAAACAGCCGGCAATTGGAAACCAGGGATGGAATGACGTCCTTGCCAAAATCGTGCGACGACGGTTTGTCCTCGGCATCACGCTGGAGCGCGTCGTAGAGAAGCTCGGCGTTGAACACATAGATGCCCATACTGGCAAACGCGCGGTCGAACCGGCCGGGGATCGGCGGCGGTTCCTTCGGCTTTTCGAGGAAGCCGGCGATGCGGTCATGCTCGTCGACGCCCACCACGCCAAATTCGGTGGCCTGGGCAATCGGCACCTCGACGCAGGAAACGGTGACGTCGGCGCCCTTGGCGATGTGCTCGGCCAGCATGCGACTGTAGTCCTG